>DATGZC010000035.1:0-6628 GCA_035297345.1 Bathyarchaeia archaeon | reverse complement strand
GCAAATGATCGGCAGTCGGGTCGCCATCAGATTGACCAGTTTCCCGCTCGCTTCGGAACTCGCGTTTTTCGGGTCGACAGCCGCGTCCGCCAAAGCCATATAAGCCGGCAGAGAAAAATACGCCACTTTGCCGGAAAAATAAATCGAGTCTTTCAAATTGTTTTCTTCGATGAATTTTTTGTATTTTTCCTCGTCGCTCCCGAAACCTCCGATCAAAAGCTTCCATCCTGAATTTTCGGAATTTAATTTTGAAAATTCTCCGAGCAAACCGCCCACCCCTTTGTTGTCGCTGAGGCCCCCGATATAGACCAGCAGCTTTTTGTCCGCTTTCCATTTCGCGATGTCTTCGAGCTTTCTCTGCTCCTCTTCGGCCAATTCCGGCGTACTTTTGAAAAGATCCAGATCGACGCCGTCTTTGATCACAAAAAGCCGGTCTTTGTGCGGAAATATCTTTTCGATTTTCGGAATCATATTTTCACTGCTCAAAACCAGCCAATCACAACGGCTGATGAATATTTTGGAAAGCCACACGAATATGTGGCGGGCGATGTAGTTTTTCTTGTTGTAATTTTTGAATTCTTCTTCGAGATCCCCTTGCAGATCGAAGACGATAGGCACTTTTTTCCCGGCCATCTTTTTGGCGATATAGCCGATGCCCAGCCCTTCGTAGAGATGGGCATGAATGATATCCGGCTGAAAAGTCCGGATAGTCCGGCGGCACAATAAAATCAGCTTCAAATCCAGCCAGAATTTTCCCCACGAGAAACCCGGAGCTGTCCTTTTGTACCATTTGACTCGCTTTATCCTCTCGATATCAAAGCCGTCGATATTCTGCCCGTCGTGGTAGGCGCAAATTTTCACCTCGGCTCCGAACTTCTGGAGAAACTTTGCTTCATTATATATCCGCATATGACAGCCGCGGTCGGAAAAAAAGGGCGTTGCTGTGATAGTCAATATTTTCATAGTTTTTCGATTTCCTCCGCTATTTTGTGCTCTTCAGTGAAAACAAACTTCTTTCTCATGAAGAAATTCCACTGAAGAACCAGAAGGATCGCGATTAGTTTGGCAACCATTATATACAAATTCAATTTTCCTACCAAAAGCCACATGATGATTTCCGTCCAACTGAGGCCGCCTAGTCCGATCAGCACGAACAGAGAAAATTCTTTTTTCAGCTGTCCGCTGCTCTTGAAGACCAGAAATGTATTGAGCGTATAATTGACGATTATCCCGGCCGCAAAGCTTATGGCAGCCGCAAAAAGATAGTGGACGCCAAGAAAATGAGTCATGACGAACAGAGAGCTGGCATCTGTGACTGTCGCAATTCCTCCGCAGACGAGATAACGAAAATACTGCAAAAGCCCTTTGTGAACCTTCCGGCCCAGTATTTTTTCAACGGTTGTATCGATGAAGTTGGCAAGCGTCATAGTCTTATTGCAGCATAATAGTTGATGATTTCAGCACTTTCACATAGTCGTTGGGATTGTGATTGATAAGAATCTGGAAAACGTAGTCATCGGTATTGTAAGCTTTTTTGAAATCGATCACATCCTGCCTCGACTTTGACATTTTGGAAGTCCGGGATTGCCTGTCCGTTGAGACGACGAAATAGTCAATTTTTTTGCCGCTTTCGAGGGTATTCTTCGTGTAGCCGATGAAACATTTCCCGACAAAAGCTTCGCAAACCGCGCCCTTGTCCGACCAGATTGTCAATTTTTGCGCATCAGGAAGATTGTTCAAAAAACTGGCGGCCTCAAAGCTTCCTTCGCCCATCCCCTTGAGATTGACGATGAAATTTTTTGGCAGGATTTCGGAGGAATAAGCAAGAAAATTCGGGTTCACGATGAACAGACTGCCCAAAAGAACAACAATCGACGCGGCATATGCCGCGGGGAGCGAAAGATATCTTTTTATTTTCTTCATCTCCATGAGTTGCGATATGCCGATAGCCGCCACTACAAAAATCAAGGGATAGACCATTATCTGGTATCTTGGGGTGGTGATGACCGAGTTCACAGCCGCGCCGAGATAGAAGATGAAAAGAAAAATCAGGATATATGCAGCGGTTATCGTATCTCGCGCCATTTCTCTTTTTCGGAACATATTGCCGGCCGCAAATAGAACAAATAACAAAACAAGCGGCGAAACGCTGAAAATCAAGCTATAGACATCGGCTGAGAGAGCGCCGGCATATTTTTGAAGAATGTTGCCTTCACCGATCCCCTTGGGCGACGCGATGATTTTTTGCAGGTCAAAAATATGAACATGCGCATAAACATGCAAAAAAACAAAGGCCGTGAAGAAAAGAAACAAAGCGGCCAAAGCTTTGGCAATCAGCCGTTTGTATTTTGCAAAAAAATCAAAGACCAAATTTGAGAACCTTGCCTTGAAAACATACGTATCAATGGCAATCAGTCCGATAAAAATGGCAAAAAGAGGCCAGGTCGAGGAAAAAACTTCATTCTCAAAAGTTGCCTTGAGAAGGGTTGAGATTTTGATCCAGGCGGCAGGAAAAAAAACAAGGGCCGTCACCATGGCGGTTGCGGAAAGAAGGATATAGTTCACAAGCGATTGCTTCAGATATTTCACAACTGGGATATTTTGATGAGCATGAAATATATATTCCAGAACAAAAATCAGAAAAAAATAGACAAAAAGAATATTAGCGACATATTTGTCGATGACCGAAAGACCAAGAAAGAATCCGGCAAGGATCAGATATTTTCGCTCGCTGTTTTTGAGATGCGCAAAAAAGCTCAGCGTCGAAAGCGCTGTCAGGATCCAAAGGAGGGCGTCCGAATTGATCATCAAAGAAATACCCAAAAGAATCGGCGAAAGGCCGATGAAAAGGACAGAAAAGCGAGCGACATTTTTCCCAAGCAATTTTTTGATAAGCCAATAGAAAAAAGGCAGCATCGCCAAAGTGAAAAGGAATACGGGCAGGCGGAGATAGAAATATATGTCCCGGATTTTCTGATATACGAAAGGCGTTTTTATTTCATAGTGATACTGTTTGTAATTTTTCGGATTCGTGCCGATAAAAGGCAAACCGGCGCCCGATATCATCGCAAGAGGCACGCCGGGTTTGTCAGATATGTTTGTATTTTTCCAATTCATTTCGCTCACAGCTTTCCAGAATTTGGGAACGCGATCGTATGACCAATAGTGCTCGTCCACACCGGAAAAATTCCCGAGGCGGTGAAACCCGAAAAATAAACTGGAAGCGACAATGACAATAAGGATTGAGATTGTGATTATTCTCTCTTTCATCCTCAGTTTTCAACGATTTCTTTAATCCTATAGTTCATTCTCCCCTGCGTTTTGTAATAGTTTTTTGCAGTGATATCGGCCAGCAGCCCGAAAACGAAAAGCTGGATGCCCATAAGAATCAAAAATACAGCAACAAGCGGCCAGATTTTGTTTGACATCGGAACCTGGAAAACAAACCGCGCATAGGCCAGGATCAACGTGATCAAGGCTCCCAGCGAAAAAACGACCAGGCCGCCTCCGCCGAACAAATGCAAAGGCCGGTTTGCATATTTTTTCCAAAACCAGACGGAGATCATATCGACAAACCCTTTCACGCCACGCTTCCAATTGTATTTCGTCACACCGTGCTTGCGCGGATGATGTGCCACAACAATCTCGCCGATTTTGAATCCCTGAATCTTGAGAAGGGCCGGGATGAAACGATGCATCTCGCCAAAAAGATCCACGTCCTCGAAACATTCCCGCTTATACGCTTTGAGGCTGCAGCCAGAATCATGAATGCCGTCGTCGATCAAAACTTTGCGCAAAGCATTCGCCATACGCGAGTTGAAATGTTTGAGAAACGGATCTTTCCTGCTTTTTCGCCAGCCGGAAACGACGTCAAACCCCTCATTCATTTTGTCGAGCAAAGATTGGATGTCATCCGGATCGTTTTGCAGATCGCCGTCCATCGTCACGATGATTTCTCCGCTGGAGTTCTTTATGCCGGCATCCATCGCCGCTGTCTGACCAAACCATTTGCGCTGGATGATTATTTTCAGCGGACGCAGCTTTTTGGCAATTTCCAGGGTTTTGTCCGTACTTCCATCATCGATGAAAACAATTTCAAACGGTTTGCCCAGTTTTTCGCAAGCCTCGACGATCCGCCGGTGCAGCTCCTGCACGTTTCCCTCTTCGTTGAAAAGCGGCACAACGACAGAAATATAGGGCTTGGTAGTAGAATTTTCCATGTTTGTATGATAAACTAAATTAGGATTAAAATCAAAGGCTTTTTTATGACGTTGGATTCGAAATTCAGGATTGTTTTTTTGGCGATGATCGTATTTTTTCTCGCCTTTGGCTGGCTGGTTTTGCTTTTTTCGGCTACCGGCTTATTTTATGTCGAAACAGTC
Organism: Bathyarchaeia archaeon; assembly: GCA_035297345.1. Taxonomy (GTDB): domain Bacteria; phylum Patescibacteriota; class Minisyncoccia; order Moranbacterales; family UBA11712; genus JAPLXD01. The sequence goes on along the minus strand of DATGZC010000035.1, from coordinate 2,246 downwards.
GCTATGTCAATTTTTGTGAGCGTTGTTTTGGCATTGCTAATTTTGCCTAAAATAAGCCAAAATATCAACCTGAAGGCCGGCAAAATCTTCTATCTCGTCGTTCTCGTTTCTGTCCTCGTCTCACTCACCACCTGCTATTTTGCTACGCCGACTGTTTTTGGCGGACGGGATCAGGGTTCGATCGGAACCGCAGCGATCTATCTTGCAAAAAATCATAGCCTGATCGTCCAAAATCCGATTGCCCGCGATCTCTTTCAAAAATACGGCGCGGGGAAAGCACTCAACTTCCCTGGATTCGATTATACGAAAAATGGCGACCTCATCTCCCGCTTTCCGCTCGGCTATACGGCCTATCTTGCTTCCGCGTACGATTTGGCCGGCCTCAAGGGAATCCAATATGCCAATTTTCTTCCACTGTTCTTTTTTTTGCTGATCTTTTGGCTGATCCTCCGAGAATTTTTCGATAACAAAGTCGCGTTTCTCGGATTTCTCATTGCGGCGGCATTTTTTCCTTTTCAGTGGTTTGCAAAATACGCGCTCACGGAAACATATATGCTCTTCCTTGTCTGGACGGGGGTTTTGTTCTTGATTTGCTTTGCCAAACAAAAAAGAGAGCTGTTCTTTTGGCTCTCCCTGGCCGCTTTCGCCCTATCCGCCCTCGTGCGGATCGAAGGAATCGCTTTCTTCGCGCTGGCGTTGGTCTATATTCTTCTTTTACAAAAAAAGAAAATTATTAACCTCTCTCAAAATATTTACAAATACATATTGCTATCAACCATATTTATATTAGCAATATATGTTTACCTCAACTTCCCGGACCTTCTCGACAGCACAAAGAACCTTGTCAAAGCCTTTTTGCCGAATTCGACCAAGGAATCGGCCCCGTCAGCCAATCTTTATTCCTACCTCGCCCGAACTTTTTTCAATTACAATCTTCTTCCCTATTCGATCCTCGGCTTGGTCGGTATTCTTTGGCTTGCAAAAAATATTCGAAAAAGCTGGGTGAAAATCGAATTTCTCCCGATTTTCATCACCTTCCCGACTTTCCTCTATCTTCTTTCTCCCATGATCTCGCTCGATGAACCCTGGTTTTTGCGCCGGTTTGTCTTTGCGGTCTTTCCCGCTCTCCTGATTTATTCAATTTATATACTTGAAAAGTTTTTCTATCACAAAATATTTTTGTACCTCACGCTCGTCGCCTTGATCGGCGCAAACGGCGTCGTCGCCGGGCGCTTTTTGGCAACCTCGGAAAACAAAGACCTCCTGCCGCAGGTTGGAAAGGTCTCCCAAAAATTCGGTCCAGATGACCTGATCCTCGTCGATCCGCTCTCGACCGCCAGCGGATTTTCCTTGGCGAGCGAGCCTCTGCGGACCATCTTTGGAAAACAGGCCGTCTATTTCATGAATGCCGACGATCTGCAATATATCGATCAGGCGCGCTACAAAAATATATACCTCCTCGCGCCCTTCATGACCGAAGGACAGCCTTGGTACGCCGCTCTAATCAAGGGCAAATCCCCCGACGACGCCCAGGTATTCACCAACAATTTTCTCGAACCCGCGGAAAGCCGATTCGCCCTCGCCGTGAACGTGGAGGCGAAAGATTTGATGGTCATTTGGAAAGTGAAATAAGCCCATGCCTGAATTCAAGAAAATCAGCATCGTCATCCCGATCTATAACGAAGAAAAGACGCTGGACAAAATTATCGCCGCGGTTGAAAACGCGGATGTTTTTGAGTTGGAAAAAGAAATCATTCTTGTAAATGATTGCAGTCGGGACAAATCAGCCGAAATATTGGAACGATACCACGGAAAACACAAAGTGCACCATCACAAGCGAAATTTGGGAAAAGGCGCCGCTCTCAAAACCGGATTTGCAAACGCGACCGGCGACATTGTTTTGGTCCAGGACGCCGACCTTGAATATGATCCAAATGAATATGTGAACTTGCTGAAGCCTATTCTAGACGGCAAAGCGGAAGTTGTTTTCAGTTCACGCTTCACAAGCCATCAGCCCCACCGCGTCCTGTATTTCTGGCATGCGCTTGGAAATAAGTTTCTGACCGGATTCTCCAACATATTGACGAATCTGAACCTCACCGATATGGAATCCGGCTATAAGGCTTTCACAAAAGAAATTTTGGATCAGATCGAACCCAAGCTAAAATCAAAACGTTTCAGCATCGAGCCGGAGCTCGTTGCAAGAGCAGCCAAGCTTGCCAAAAAAAATAAATGCCGGATCTATG
>DATGZC010000034.1:0-5996 GCA_035297345.1 Bathyarchaeia archaeon | reverse complement strand
GAGGCATGCCGGCAGACGCCTTCAAGCCGCCCGGCGCTGTCGAGCAGTTTTTTTCCGGCCGGATCGGTTTTGTATAAATGCGTCACCTCGGGAACGCCGGCAATGCAGTCGCGGATCGACATGCCCATCGGTATAAGTTTTGCGGTTTGGTCGCAAAATCCATAGGGATAGCCGAGAGCGCGTCCGGCGTCGCGAACGGCGGCGCGGGCGGCCATTGTTCCGAAAGTGATGATCTGAGCAACGTGATCTTTGCCATATCTTTCCCTTACATAAGCCAAAACTTCGTCACGGCGGATGTCCGCGAAGTCGAGGTCGATATCAGGCATCGAAATGCGTTCCGGGTTCAAAAATCGCTCAAAAAGCAAATTATATTTGATCGGATCGATGTTGGTGATGCCGGTGAGATAGGATACGAAGCTTCCGGCGGCACTGCCGCGGCCCGGGCCGACGACGATTCCCTGATTTTTCGCCCAATTCACGAAATCCTGAACGATCAAAAAATATGAGGCAAAGCCGGTTTTTTCGATGACAGAAAATTCATATTCCATCCGGTCGCGATGTACTTCAGTGATGTCCTCGCCGAATCTTTCCGCCAGGCCCTTTTCGCACAACTCGCGAAGATATGTCTCGGGCGTATATCCGGCCGGCACCTCATAGAAAGGAAGTTTGATATTCCCCAGTTCGATTTCGAGATTGCACCGACTGGCGATTCGCGCCGTGTTCTCAATCGCTTCGGGGACATCTTTGAAATCCTCAGCCATTTTTTCGGGGCTCCGCATATATAGTTCGAAATCCATCAGATTCATCCGGTTCTGTTCGCTTACTTTGCGGTTGGTTTGGACGCAGAGAAGGATATCCTGGATAGGCGCGTCTTCCAGATGGACATAGTGCATATCCGTCGTCGCGACCAGCGGGATGCCGGTCCGTTTTGAAATTTCAATGACGCCCTCGTTCGCAATCTTTTGGTTCGGGAACTTGGGATGATGCTGGAGCTCGAGAAAAAAATCTCCTTTCCCAAAAATATTTTCATATTCCAGCGCAGTTTTTTCCGCTTCTTCCATTTTTCCTGAGAGGACGAGGGAGGGAACTTCGCCTTCGACGCAGGCAGAAAGGGCGATGAGGCCTTCGGAAAATCTTTTGAGAAGTTCTCGGTCGACGCGGGGTTTGTAATAGAACCCCTCGAGATGGGCGATTGAGACCAGCTGCAACAGATTTTTGTATCCCGTTTCGTTTTTGGCAAGGAGGATCAAATGATGCCGCGCGTCGTCGATTTTCGCCCGTTTGTTCTCGATGCCGTTCGGGGCAACGTACATTTCACAGCCGACGATCGGCTTGATGCCGCGCTCTTTGGCTTTTTGATAGAATTCGATCGCGCCATAAAGAACCCCATGATCGGTGAGGGCGATTGAATCCATCCCAAGTTCTTTCGCACGATCAAGAAGCTCGTCGATTTTCGCGAGTCCGTCCAAGAGAGAATAGTGCGAATGGACGTGAAGATGGGTGAAGTTTATTTTAGTTGAATCTTTTTTTTGCATATCAAAAATTGACCTCCCCTATAAAAGGTTTTATTGTCTTTTTTCTTATTATATATCAAGGAGGAAACAAAAAAAAGAGCAGGGTCGAAACCCTGCTCTTGCACTCGGTATAAAGCTAAGTTGTCGGTGTTGTGGCCAGTTTTTTGATCTTCATCCAAGTCACGTTGTAGATGGTCTTTGAATTTGTGTTCCAGATTCCTTTGACGATGATTTGATCACCGACGTGGAGATCAGCGACTGTCTTTGCCGTTCCCTTGTAGGGTCGCAAGGCAAAGGTTGACAATATGTCTACTGTCTGGATTCCTCGGTGCTTTGTTGTGACAGTGAGATGCGAGCCATCAACTGCGCTAACGCTTGCAATGTCGGATACTGTTCCTTGAAAACTGGCTCCCAGTTTTTGGATTGAATTGTCCCGGACTTTGGTCGCGATGATAGTCGGTGTTACTCCTGTTGTATCAAGTGTTCCCCAAATTTTCAAATTATCTCCGGCCGTTATTTCTGAAAAATCGGCTTTGGCATTGTATTTGCGGAGAATTTTGGTAGTTGAGGATGTCTTCAACGTGTAGGTTACGTTCTTGATTGTTATACTGATGTCATTGAAATCCGTCGCGTATTCATAGTTTGACGCGACAATCGCGCTGTTGAAGACCTTAGTGTGCGAAGCGTGGTTTCCTCCTTTTTTTGCGTCGGCCGTGAGCGCGAATCCGGCAAGGACAAAGCTTGCGAGAGTCAATACGGCTGTCGACTTCTTAGCGATTCTCATGTTGTTTATTTTTTACTGATTAACGCCGACTAGTTTATTCAAATAGCAAGCAGCTGTCAAGTGGATAACTTTCTAGTCTAGTTTGGTGTAATCATCAAGGACGAGGATATAGAATTTTTTTGTCTTTGTTATCGTTTTTTTTGAAGAATTCCAATTTCCTGTCACGAGCACCTTGTCGTCTTCCCGTATGTCGGTAAATTTTCTTTTTTTGCCGTCATATTTCACACTCGTTGATTTCAGAATTGCAACGGTTATTTTTCCTCGATCGGGAGTGTCAAGCTTGACTGTCTGGGTGGCGCTATTGATCTCTTCAACCACTCCATATATAGTCGCTGAACTCGTTGCCGAACGGTCGCGAACTTCCGTTGCGACAACATTGTGATCACTGTCAACTGAACCTTTCACATTAAGAACGTCTCCGTTTTTTATGTCCGAGAATTTCAAAGTTTTGTGGCCTGATTTTCCTTTGTAATATTTTGTCGTTATCGATTCAGAATTGTCGATCGTATACGTGTGTCCGTCTTTGATTGCCTTTATTTCATGTTTGTCGGTGTCTGTGCTCTTCACGATCAAATCTTTCACGGTTTTTGTCGCGGCATGGGTAGGAGGTGCTATGAATATCATAGTCACGAAAACCATGCACGTGATCAAGCTTGCGGACACAAACTTTCTGTTTTGCATTTTGTTTTTATGAAAATTTATATCTATATTATACCAGATATCCTCCCCTCCTGCCAAGGAGGGGATAAGAGGGGTGGTTTGTTCTCTGCACTGAACGACCCCTCCGCTCTTCGGGCACCTCCCCTTGCAGGGCAGGTTTTTGAGAAAAATACTAGATACTAAATACCAGATACTATATACTATCAATATGATTTATCCGCATTTCGAACGAGAGAGATATCATTGGGATTTGGGACAAAAATTTGTGGTGGGAGTGGACGAGGCGGGGAGAGGCCCATTGGCCGGACCGGTGGCGGCCGGGGCGGTGATTGTTTTTCCCGAGAAGCTTGAAAAAGTCATCAAATTGCCCGATTTCAAGCTGATTCGCGACTCCAAGACGCTTTCTGCCGGCCAGCGCGAAAAGGCTTATGAATTCATCGTCCAAAATTTTGAATGGGGGGTTGGGCTTTCAGATGAGAAAACAATCGATCGCGTGAATATTCTCCAGGCTTCCTATCTTGCGATGAAAAAAGCGCTTTCCGATTTGAAAAGCAAGACGAAGCATCAGCAGGAAACAATTTTGGTTGACGGACGCCATCCGATTCCGAACATTTCCACGCGCCAGGAAAGCATCATTGGCGGCGACAAACATATTTTTTCCATATCGGCCGCGTCGATCATCGCCAAAGTAACCCGCGACCGGCTGATGCTTGAGTTCCACAAAAAGTTCCCGCAGTACGGATTTTTGCATCACAAAGGCTATGGGACGAGATTGCATTTCAGGATGATTGAAGAGTATGGTCCGTGTGAAATACACAGAAAATCGTTCAAATTCCCAGGAAATCCAAATGCCAAAGCTCAAATTTCAAATCAAGCCCAAAATCAAAAATTTAAAAAAAATTTTGACATATAGTCATTTGGATTTGATTTGAAATTTGCAACGGTGGCTGTTGACAAAGCTCCAAAAAATATTATAATCAATGATAGTGAATTAATCTGTCATTATCGAATATCATGTCCGTCCCAAAACAGCATCACACAAAAGGAAGAAGAGATCGCCGTAGAGTCCGTTTCGAAATCGACTCCAAAAAATTGGTGGCATGTTCGCATTGCAAGAAGACAGTGAAACCGCACGAAACCTGTCCGTATTGCGGATTTTACAAAGGCGAAGAAATCGTTGATAAAAGCAAAAAAACGGCGAAAAAAAAGCCGAAAAAATAAAAGGAAAATTAATATGATTAAGTCTGTTGGATTGTGTTAAAAGCGCAACTCCGTGTCGTCGGAGGGTTCAACAGAAGCAAGAAATGAAAAACGAGACAATGGGAAAGGATGCCTGTACTTTCGGAGTGCATTTCACTCTCGATGGGTACGGGGGCGATCCTGAGAAGCTCAACGATCCCGAGCTGATGCAGAACATCTTCAAGGAGCTCCTCGAAATGCTGGGAATGGAGAAGCTGACAGAACCGGTCGTGAAATACGCCGAGCCGCGGAATATCAAAGACAGCGGCGGGTATTCTGGATTTGTGATGATTGTCGAATCTCACATCAGCATCCACACTTTTCCCAAGAAAAAATTCGTGAGCATCGATGCTTACACCTGCAAGAATGAAATGGCTGTGGAGAAGGTCGAGAAATATTTCCGCGATGCCTACGATCTCCAAGAGACGGAAGTCCAATTTTTCAAACGAGGGCTGAAGTTTCCCAAAGAGGATTTGGCCTAAACGGCGCCTTTTGGAAAACCGGAACAGACAAAAGACGGAATCTCTTTTCACATACCCGATGGCAAAGAAACACGAAAATTATTGGGAATTGGTCTGGGCGCTGGCTCGGACTGATTTCAAATTGCGCTACCACGGTTCGGTCCTGGGCTATGTTTGGGCGCTCCTCAAGCCCCTCCTCACTTTTTTGATACTCAATTTTGTTTTCTCGACGGTATTCAATCCGCGAAATTCGGGAATTCAGCATTTTTCTCTCCAGCTCCTCACCTCCATCATGCTTTTCAACTTTTTCTCCGAAGGCACTATGTCGGGATTGAATTCTTTGATGAGCAAATCTTCCCTTGTCACCAAAATATATGTTCCGCGCTGGACGATCGTGATCGCCTCAACCATCAACGCCTCGCTCATCTTCGCCATGAATCTCATCATTATCGCCGTTTTTTTCGCTTGGTACGGCTTTTGGCCGGGAATACCCGCCATACTCACATTTGTGTATTTTATCATCCTGACTTTTGTTCTCATCCTCTCTATCGCTTTTATCTCCGCGCCGCTATATGTGAAATTTCGCGATCTCTCACAGATCTGGGAAGTGGCGATCCAGGCTCTTTTCTATGGCTCGCCGATCGTCTATCCTCTGCAGATCATTCCGGCTCATCTCCAAAAAGTCCTCTTGGCCAATCCGATCGGATACATCATCCATTTCACGAAAATGGCGCTGACAGAAAATCACTACGCGCCTCTTTGGCAAAACGCGGCTTTCACCGCTATCATCATTGTCGTATTTTTCGCGAGCCTTCTCATTTTTCGCAAAATGGAACCGAAAATCGCAGAGAATATATAAAAAATCCCAAATTCAAAGCTCAAATGTCAAACAAAATCAAAAATCCCAATGTCAAAAATTTGGATTTTGGGCTTGGGATTTGATTTGTCATTTGGATTTTGTCATTTGGATTTGAAAAGATGATAAAACACAAATATAAAATTACTGCTGCTCTGATTTGCGCCATATTCTTTGTATTGGCGCTTTTTTCGAGCGTCGGTTTCAATTGGAAAAATCTGAAATTTTCCGGGAACGGAATCCTTTCCGATGAAATCCCGCACATCAGCGGGGGATACTACTATCTCAACACCAACCGCTATTTCATCAACCCCGAACATCCGCCGCTCGTGAAAGATATCGCGGGTCTCGGCCAGTTTTTGGCGCACTCAAAGCTTCCAAATATCACGGATCAGGAAACGCTTCCGCCGGAGTTTCATCGGGCGGAATATCCTTTTGCGGGCGCCAGTTTCCCGAAAGCGCTCGAGTGGCAGAACAAAGAA
>DATGZC010000033.1:0-40059 GCA_035297345.1 Bathyarchaeia archaeon | reverse complement strand
CATTGAATCGAGCGCCGGCCAGTTTTTGAATTTCTTTTCCAAGTTTTTCCACCCGCCGGTCAAGCTTCTCCGAGATCCCGCGAAGGACAAGTTTGTTGATCCTGATCCCGACGCGCTCCATCTCGGCCAAAATGGGAACCAGCGGCATTTCCAAATTTTCAAAAAGGCTTTTGATCGTTTTTTCTTTTCCCTCCGCCATCTGCTCACGGCTGATCCGCTCGAGTTCTTCCGCCAGCTTTTCTTTGAGGGCGAAATTGAGAGCCGCTTTCCGGCATATTTTTTCCACTTCTTCTTTGTCTTGCGCCCCCAAGAGGGTCCCTTCGGGAAAAAACAAAGCGCCTTGCCCCGCTTTTTTGTCTTCTTTCTCGATCATCACGCCCAGTTCCTGCATCACGAGATCCTGCCAGGACAAATTCGATCCGGAGTGAAGAAGATAGGCCGCGAGCTGGACATCAAAAGACAATCCGCGGAAAAAAATTTTGTTTTCTGCGAGAATTCGCCAGTCCTTTTTGAGATCGTAGCCGATTTTTTCTATTTTTTCGTCGCTCAAAATGTTTTTCAGTTTTTGGTCCGCCCCGGAAAGGCAATACGCCGTTTGGGGATCAGGACTCATGGCGATCCCTTTCAATATTCCATCCACTCCGGCGTCAACGACCACTGACACGGCATTCTTCACATCAAGCTGATCGGCGGAATAAATCCTTTTCCACTTTATTTCCCCCGCTTCTCCCGGTTTTTCTTTTTTTTCTTTCTCAACGCTTTTGATGTGCTCTTCGTATCCGGGCAAACGGCGGAGCAGGCTGAAAAATTCAAGCTCGCGCAAAAGATTGATTATTTTCACCCGCGAAAAATCTTCGGCTTTGGCTTTTTCGAGATCAAATTTGACAGGCACATTGTCGATGAGGCGCGAGAGGCGCTTGCTGAAATACGCCTGCAGTTTGTCTTTTTCCAATTTTTTGCGGACGCCCTCTTTTATATCGCTCAAATTCTTGTAAATATTTTCAAGCGTCCCGTATTTTTTTAGCAATTCCGACGCCGTCTTTTCACCAACGCCTTTGACCCCTGGCAAATTGTCCGACGGATCGCCCCGCAGGCCCTTATAATCGATCATCTGGTCGGGCTTGAGGCCATAGCGCTCAAAAATCGCGCGCTCGTCATAGATCACCGAGTCGCTCATACCGCGTCGAAGCGCGAATATTTTCACTTTGTCGTCCACCAGCTGGAGGGTATCCAGATCACCCGTCACCACGGTAACCTCGACGTCCGGGTGCAGCTTTTCGGTTTTCCGCGCGAACGTTGCGATGAGATCATCGGCTTCATAGCCTTCTTTTTCGGCGATCGGAATATTGAAAGCTTCGACAATTTCTTTCACCCGTGGAATCTGGGCATAGAGATCATCCGGCCCTTTGACCCGCGTCGCTTTGTAGTCTTTGTATTCCTTGTGCCGAAAAGTCGGCTCCTTGAGATCGAACGTCGCCACGATATAGTCCGGCTTAAACTTTGCGAGCACGTTCAAAAGGACGGACGTATATCCGTAAACCGCGTTCACGATCTCGCCCTTTTTGGTTGTGAGGGGAGGGAGAGCGTGATAGGCCCGGTGGATCAGCGCGTTACTATCAATGAGAATCAATTTTTTCTTAGTTGTCATCAATTTGAGCGCAAAACTTAAAGTGCAAAGTGCAAAGCCAAAGTGTAAAGTTAAAAACAAATTACTTTTTAGTTTTGAGTTGCAATTTTGCGTTTTGAGTTTTGCGTTTTGCGCTAAATATTATTTTTCGAGTGCTATCTTTTAGATGCTTAAAGTCTATCCAAATCGCATTTGTCTGAACTATACTCTTTATTCTCTCTGCCCATTCAACAATCACAATGTTATTCTCGCCAGAAATAATTTCCTCCCAACCAAGATCCAAAACGTCTTGAGCGCTCACGCGGTAAGAATCCATGTGATATACGCTTTCCGGTTTTGGATTTTGAACTGTAGTTTTTCGCTTTTCGCTTTTCGCTTTGAGTTGATATTGTTTCATCACCACAAACGTCGGGCTCGTATACGGACCCTTCGCCCCCAGTCCGCGAAGCACGCCTTGCGCAAATGTCGTCTTCCCGGATCCCAAATCGCCCGTGAGGCAGATGATCTCCCCGCCTTTCAACTCTCGAGCCAGCAATTCGCCAAGTTTCTGGGTCTGCCGGGAACTATTTGTAATAAAAAAATCCTTATTGTTCATTGTTCGTTGATCATTGTTTGTTGATTTTATTGTGGCACAAATCCGATTTTTTGCAAAAAAAATAGAGGCCGGACTGAAGCAAGCTGTTTAGCTTGTCCAATCCGGACCTCTGGTTTAGCGGCGCCGTCCTCCCGGGGCTCCGCTATAGTTATAGTTTTGCCTTGGCGCTGGAGTCGGGGCAGAACGCGCCTGCATTTGCGGCTGCGGCCTTGGCGCCGGGGCTGACCGAACTTGCGGCTGCATCATATGAGGCGCGGGAGTCGGGGCAGAACGCGCCTGCATTTGCGGCTGCAGTTTCGGAGTTAGCACCGGCGAATTTTTGATCGCCGGCGTCGGGTTGCTCCGGATAGCCGGAGCAACAGCCCGCGGTTGAGGTGCCGACTGAACCGTTTGCGGCTGCGACTGGCGGTGTGCCGTCGAAGCCGAAGCTATCGGCGCGGCATGATGAGAGTCAAAACCCCTGTGCACATCGCGCCGAAAATCGTCATGATTCTTTACCACCACAGTCTTGTTGACCGTGATGTTGTTCACAACTGGAGACTGCTTGTGGTGATTCCAGTTGCAATTTGCCCGTCCGTAGATGGGACCGATCGGCACGGCGCTCCAGTAACTGGGCCAATATCCGTATGGAAAATATCCATTAACCATATAGCACCCGCCACTGTAAGGCACGTAGCCCTCTCGGTAGGCTAGCCTTGCCTCGACAGCTTTCACGTCCGCTTCCTTTTGCAAGGCCGCCTGATAAAGCTGATTGGCCTCAGCCCCATGTTGGATTGCGACCTGTTCGGCTTCCTGAACCTTTCCGTACAAGTTGTCAACCGACCCCTTGTACGTATCAACCGATCCCTTGTATACATCAACTCTTTCTTTATACGCGTCGACCGCGCCAGCGTAACCAACAGCTCTTTGCTGCTGGCAACGCTCGTAATACTCCAAAGACGTTTCTGCACCGGCGGGAGTCGCCACAAATGCAGCGATGGCCATTGCCGCGGAAACCAAATTTTTAAAGTTCATTTCTCTTCTCTCCCCTTCGGCCATTTTTGACCAATATCCTTTAAATTTTGATATCTGTTTTTAACTTACTATTTTACTCCCAAATCGGCCGGCTGTCAATCTGCCGTGAAACATATCTGAAATTTGCCTTATTTAGGCCTAATTTTTTGTTTCCCAAGGAGCAGAATTTCAATCCCAAATTTGCCAGTCGGAAAAATTAAATATCGGCCAGTCGGAGTTGAAAACATAGGAATCGGGATTCCAAATGCCTTGATCCGGATTGAAGATGAAATTGTCTTCATTAAAAATGAAATTGTCCGGATTATTTATAAATACGTCCGGATTGGCAATAAAATTGTCCGGGTTTTCGATGGAAAACGGCTCATCGTTTGCAATAAACCGATCCGGGTTTTCGATAAAATGGTCGCCGTTTTCGATGAATTGATCCGGGTTTTCGATCGCGGCCGGTTCGCCATTCGAGATGGAACGGTCCCGATTGTTGATCGAATGGTCCCGGTTGTGAATCCGTCCCGTGTGGTTGTGTATCCTCTCTGGATCATTGTTATCAATGTCCCCTGGATCGTCGTTGCATATCCATCGGTCAGGGTTGTCGATTTGCCGATCGGGATTGTCTATTCCAGGCGTCGGCGGATTGATGATCTGCTTGTCCGGATTGGATATCCCGGACGAACCATTGTTTATAATTTCGGCAAAACAAACAGGCCCGCCGGCGGCCAAAGCTGCAATCGCAAGAAACAGGACAATTTTCAGTATTCGGCGAGTCATAATCGGAGAACTGGATTGATTTATTCGGATATGAGACTGTAGCATTGAGCAACCGGCTTGTCAAGAATTGACTTTCTGGGCGCCAGGTGATATTTTGAAGTACTAGCCCATCACAAACCATGGATATGACGCCTCAAGAACAGCTGAAAAAACAAATTGAATCCGCAGAAGATATTTTGATTCTCACAGCAGAGAAACCGACTCTTGATGCAGTGGCTGCCAGCTGGGCGCTTTCGCATCTCATGAAAAGCCTCGGCAAAAATCCGGCTGTTTTGCAGAGAGAGGGAATCAATTCGTTTTCCTATCTCGCGCCGCCGGAAAAAATGGAAACGGAAATCAAAGGGGCGCGCGATTTTGTCCTCTCATTTGATAATACACGAAACAAAATCACAAACTTCCGGACGGAAGAAAAAGACGGCAAATTTGAAATATATATCACCCCCGAAAAAGGCGCGATCGATCCGCGGGATTTTTCTTTCATCCCGGCCAAGTTCAAATATGATCTCGTGATCATCCTGGGCTGTCAGAACCTCGAGTGCCTCGGGACGACGAACGAAAAAAATAGCGACCTCTTTTTCGAAGTGCCGGTTGCCAACATCGACAATGCGAGCACGAACGAAAATTTCGGGCAGATCAATCTGGTCGACATCACCGCTTCCTCCGTTTCCGAAATCCTCGCTGGCCTTTCCAAGAGTGTATGGGAGAAGCAGACCGACCGGAATATCGCCCAATGTCTCCTCTCGGGACTGGTTGCCGCGACGCACAATTTTCAGAGCCGGAACACCACCCCGCAGACCTTTCTCGCCGCCTCGTGGCTCATCGAAAAAGGAGCCGACCAGCAGAAAATCGTCCGCAATCTTTTCAAAACCCATTCTTTTTCCTTTATGAAGCTCTGGGGACGGGTGATGGCGCGCCTCCAGTGGGACGAGAAACTGAAGATCGCCTGGTCGACGCTTTCTCTTGAAGATTTCGTCCAAAGCCGGACGAAACCGGAAGAATTGCCGCTTGTCCTCGAAAAAGTGAAAGAAAATTTCTCGGCCGGAAAGTATTTTGCAATCCTCTATTCCAAAACTCTCGACCAAAGCATCGCTTTGGTAAGGAATAACGACAACGAATCGCTCAAGAATATCCAAAAAATTCTGGGAGGAGAGATCAAGCAAAATTATTTGGAAGTCATCTTCGAGGGAAAAAACATCCTCGAAGCGGAAAAAGAATTACTGGAAAAATTGAAGACCTAGAGGAGGATATGCTATGGCAAGAGCGGTTATTGTTCTTTTTCACGACGATGGTGATATCGAAGTTGGGCACACTGATCAAACAGTATGTCTTCATAAGACCCGCTTGCAATACAAATTTGATTATTCCCCCACGTCTATGGCAATCTTGGATAGAGTTCGGGATGAAGTCAAAGAGGCAATGCGATTCATAAGAAAAGAACGCCGCAAGTGAGCATCTATTTAAACGCATACGGCCGATCTGTTTGATCGGCCGCTTTTTTATTTATATAACGACGCCGCGCCTAGAAGATTGGCTTTGTTTCCAAGAGAAGAAATTGCGAATTTATAATTCGCTTTTTTGTTTAAGATATTTTTTCGCGCTGCTATAGTCGCCTTATCGACAAAGTTCTTCTGCTTTGACAGACCTCCCCCAAAAATAATAATTTCGGGATCGAGGATATTCACGAGACTGGCTGTCCCTATACCCAAAATATTCGCCGCTTTGTTGATTATTTCTTTGGCTTTTTTGTTATTTTTCTCCGCTTCAAAAAATATTTCTCGAGAAGAAAGCTTTTTCCCGGTTTCTTTTCTATACGAATCTTCAATCCCTTTTCCAACGCAAAGAATTCCCCAATCAATCCATTTTCCATCGTAGCTAGCGCTAATATGGCTTATCTCAAGCGCTGAGCCGTGATGACCCCGATAATTTTTTCCTTGCATTATGCATCCGCCGCCAATTTCGGTTCCCAAAGCGATGGCAAGGATATTTTCTGCGGCCTGGCCTTTTCCAAAATAATATTCTCCGAGCGCGAAACACCGTCCGTCGTTTTCAATCCGGACTGAAAAACCGCCTGCCTCAAGAAAACCAAAATCAAAAACATCCGCTCCATAGCAAATTTCCCCCTGACTCACTATTTTTTTTTCAGAATCAACCAGATGAGCGGCAGAAATCGCCACTTTTTTGACCCAGTATTTTTTGCGCGCCGCTTGGCAAGAATCGAGAATTATTTTTTCTATTTTTTTGGAATTGTGCGGATTTTTTTGCTCCTGCATCTCAAAAATTTTATGCCTGCCTCTCCCGATTTTGAGCACCGCCGCCAAAATTTTTGTCTTTCCAATATCAAAGCAAATGATTTTCATAGTTTTTCAAAGCTCGGCTTTTTAATTATTGATTATTTTCTTCGCTGTGTCCCACATATCGCTGTTCCCTTTTTCGGTCTTCAGCCAATACCACCACTCGGCGCCCCACAGATAGGCCGCGGAAAAATTTGTTTTCCGCGCGTACTCGGCGATGTCTTCGAGTTTTTGCGGGCTCATTGATTTGTATTGTTCCTCCAGGCTCATTTCATTGAGCCACTGCGGTCCCCAAGGTTCCGCTTGCAGTTCAGAAATCATGATATTCTTCTGGTTGGCGAAAAGATCGATGAAAAGCGCTTTCGTCCGGAAAAAATTCGGCCCGATAGGATAGTCGAAATATCCGAGCTGGGGTTTATAGATCGTGCGATAGAGCGTCGTCCCGAAAATATCCGCGCGTTTGGCCGCCTGATACCACAGACTCAACTCCCCGCTGTCCGTCACCATCACCGGACGCGCCGGATCCAGGAGTTTCACTTGGGCCACTTCGCGGGAAACCAGATCACCATCGATCGCTCCGGTCGGACAACTCCCGAACGGAAGGAACGGCTCATTTTCCGCCTGCCAAATTTCGACGTTATCATAGCTTTTATACCTTTCGATGAGCACGTATTCATAGTCGAGAAGCGCCCGCTCCCGTTCGGCTTTGTCATTCATATAAAAACTAGGAATGAAGCATTCCGGCCAGCGCGGAACCTTGATCCCGAAAGACAAAATCACTTTCACATTTCTGCTTCGCGCCTCATTGAGAAGCCAGTCTGTTTCTGAAAAATCATATTTCCCCTTTTCTTTCTCCACCTCGGTCCAATAGCTCGCCAGGCGTATTTTTTTGACTGCGAGGCCATCCAGAATATCGAGATACGCTTTTTGCCAATCAAGGCCGAGGCTCCTCGCGAAAACCGGCGAATAGGAAACGCCAAAATCCATCTTTTCGTTTTTGCTCGAAACCGGCCAATTGAAAATGACCAACGCCAAAATGGCAACGCCCATGAGCGAAAAAAATATTATGCCTGATGTTTTCAAAAAATAGTGAAAAAATTTTTGCATAGTTCAGCTGACAAGGACCGTCCCCAGAACGACCAGGATGACGCCGATTGCCTTGAAGATCACGTTTGGTATCGAAAATTTTTCAATGAATATTTTTTTCCAATACAGACTCAGAACGATTGAGAAAAGAAAGGTCAGAAGATATTGTATCGCCACCAGGGCATTCACTGCGGTCACGCTTCCCAAAAAAATGGCGTAGTGTATGAGGACGGTTCCTGTCCCGGCGACCGATTTGGCTGCGATGGAGCCGAAAAAGTTTTTTACGTGGTCTCTTTTTTTCCCATTCCTGATGCTTCCGAATATTTTTTTTCGAAAGCTCGGAATCAGGAGTGAAAAGACGGCCGAAGCGGTGATCCCCATCCGGCTGATGACATACCCGCTCACGAAATTCTGCTGATCGTAGGCATGTTTGAGGACGACGTAGGAAAGAGCGGCGAGAAATCCTGCAAGCACCGCTTTGTGCCAATTGGAAAAGAAAGATGTTTCATAGTGTTTGAAAGAAATCAGGATGCCGCCGGCGAGCAGAAAACCTATGCCGAGCAAAACCCCCGGCGTGATTTTGTCATCAAGAAAAACCCGGGCGAGAAAAACTGTCGAAAGGGTTGTCACCGCCCCAAAGAGGACATAAACCCGGACCGCCGAAGAAACCAGGAGCGACTGAAAAAGAAAAGCCAGCGCCAGATAGAACAAGAAGCCGGAGAGCACGGCAGCAAAAAAAGCGTCCGCGCCTTGCCATTCAAGGCCGAAAGGAGTGAAAATCAGCGCAAAGCCGGAAAAAAGACCGACATAAAATGTATAAAGCTGCCAGTTTTTGAGCCGTGCGGTGATCAAGAATTTGCTGAGTACGGCTTCCCCCGCGAGAAGCGTGTATCCGCCGAGGGCAAACAACATCCACATAGTTTTGTTTTGATTTTATTATTTTGATCTTTGGCTATCCTCCCCTCCTCAGTTGAGGAGGGGGCAGGGGGAGGTGTTGTTTCAGTCTGCTGAACTCTCAACGCCCCTCTGTCCTTCGGATATCTCCCCTCATCTGAGGGGAGAAGGCTTTATACTTCCAAAGAATTATTTTTGCAGATTTTGGCGTATTCCCAAGCACTCGGACGGATCTTCCTCTCCATCGTTTTGAAATCCACTTCCACCAAGCCAAACCGCGGCCAATAACCTTTGTCCCATTCGAAGTTGTCTAGAAGCGACCAGTGCAAATATCCCCGCACGTCTATGCCTTCTTTGATTGCCTGGTGAATCCAGCCCAAGTGATCTTTGATAAACTTTTCCCGCTTTTTATCTTCGCCATCCGCAAGACCATTTTCAGTTATGTAGATCGGCAGATTGTATTTTTTGAGGTCTTTTAAGATATAATAAATTCCTTCTGGAAAAATTTCCCAACCAAGATCAGTCATTGATTCGTTTCTATTTTTTCTTTTTCCTGGAAACTTTATACGGTTATGAAAATAATACTGGACGGCTAAAAAATCATTCTTTCCTTTTGTTGAATTCCAGAACTTATCTATTGAAAAATATTTAAATATTCTTGTTGCGGCTCTGTCTAGGAAGGATTGCTCGCTATACGGTTCAAAATAAGGAATAATATTCGAAAATCCAACCTTGCTTTGCGGAAAAATTTTGTGAATTTTTTCAAAAGCTTGGTTGTGAGCTTTTGAAAGGTTTTTATAAACTTTCAATACTGAGAGTGGATTTTTCTTTTGGGGCGGCCAAGCTCCCCTTATATATGAACTAGCGATAACAGAGGTCGGCTCATTGAGTGTTATCCAAAAGTTTGCGTCATTCCCGAGATTTTCAACGATGTGTTCTGCATAGCGGGAAAAATAGTATGAAAATTTTTTGCTTTCGGGGCCTCCCTTTTCTTCAAGCCATACGGGATTCGTCCAATGCCAAAGCGTCACAAATGGTTCCATACCCCGCGCGCGGATGGCTTTCAAGACTTTTCGATAATGTTCGATTTCTTTTTCGTCGAATTTCCCCTCCTTCGGTTCGATCCGCGACCATTCGATGGAAAATCGATGGGCATTGTGCCCCAATGATTTCGCAATATCAAGATCTTCTTCGTAGCGATTGTAGTGGTCGCACGCCCGGCCGGAAATATAGTTTTGGGGGTCGAACATTTCGGGAAACTTTTCTTGCTGCCATTTGGTCCATTTCGTTTTTGCTTCCCTGGCGAGACGTTTGGCGTTTTTCTTTTCCCATTCCGTCCAATCATTTTTTGTCCCGCCCTCAACTTGATGCGCCGACGTCGCCGCGCCCCAGAGAAATCCTTCGGGAAATTTGAGAATTTTGTTTTTTCCGCCAGAGGCGGACCTGCCTTTGGCGGGCATTTTTCCATTCATTTATTTATTTTAGTACATTTCGCCTAATCCGCACAGTTTGTTTATTCGCCGAAAATAGCCTAATATAATCAATAGTAGAAAAACTTATTGACCATTGGTCGTTTCCGCCAGAGGCGGATCCGCCTCTGGCGGAGATCACTCACGATAAATGCCCGAAGACAAAAACCAAAATCCAGAATTTCACGAGATTCACGGTGCCCACGAAGAAGACGTGCGCCGGGTGCTTTCGAAGATGAAACATGAGTCCGAAGAACAGCAGGCGGCTGCATATGCGGCGGCGCTCGGTTTGCCATATATCGATCTCAATATTTTTCCGATCGACCCGGAAACCCTTCGAACCATTCCGAAAGAAGACGCGGAAAAATATTCTGTCGTCTGCCTTCAGCGCGCAGGAAAAAACGTGAGCCTGGCCTCCCCCGGCCCCGAAAACCCCGAGCTCCAAGCATTCGTTGAAAAGTTGAAACAAGAAGAAGGCTTCACGGTCAAGTTCTATATGTGTTCCACTGGCGGCCTTGAGAAATCGATTGAAAAATACAAACATATCGCACTCGTTGAAAGCCTCGAAGAAATGCGCCTCTCGCTCACCGGCGCCGATCTTGAAGAATTTGAAAAAAAACTCAAGGACGTCATCGACCTCAAAAAGAGGATCACCGAGATCCCGACCACCGAAGTTTTGAATATCGTGGTGGCGGGCGCGGTCAAGATGGAAGCAAGCGACATCCACTTCGAGCCCCAACAGGACGGCATCCGGCTTCGCTACCGCTTGGACGGCGTGCTTCAGAATATCACCGTCATCCCCGCCCAGTCCTATCATTTCATAATGTCCCGCGTGAAAGTCCTTTCCGGGATGAAGATCAACGTGCGGGACATCGCGCAGGACGGCCGGTTTTCGATCAATCTCGACGGAAAAGAAATTGACGTACGCGTGTCGATCTTGCCGGGAAATTTTGGCGAGAATATCGTGATGCGGCTTTTGAACCAAGAATCGGTCGCCCTGCGCTTCGATGATTTGGGATTGCGGGGATTGGCCTATGACAAGCTTCTCGCCGAAATGAAAAATCCGAACGGAATGATCCTCAACACCGGCCCGACCGGGAGCGGAAAAACGACGACGCTTTATGCCGTCATCAACACGCTCAATACGCCCGAAGTGAAAATCATCACGGTTGAAGATCCGATTGAATACAAAATCAAGGGAATCTCGCAGACACAGGTATCAAAAGACCGGGGATATTCTTTCGCAAATGCTCTGCGGGCCATTGTTCGCCAGGATCCAGATGTGATTTTGGTGGGCGAGATCCGCGATGACGAAACAGCTTCGATCGCCGTCCATGCGTCGCTCACCGGCCACCTCGTCCTCTCCACCATCCACTCGAACAGCGCCATCGAAGCTGTCCCGCGTATGGTTGATATGGGGATCAAACCGTCTCTTGTTCCGGCTTCGGTGAATGCTATCATCGGCCAGCGGTTGGTCCGCAAGCTCTGTCCGCACTGCAAAGAAAAATATGTTCCGGCCCGCGAATCGATCGAGAGCATCGAAAAAATTCTGGCGGTCATTTCCCCGAAAGCCAAGCTTTCCATACCAAAAGAGATCAACTCTTTTTATCGCGCGAAAGGCTGTCCGAAATGCCACGGGCTCGGCTACAAAGGGCGGATCGGAATTTTCGAAATTTTCACCTTGAACGAAGAAATTTCCGAGAAGATCACCGGAATGGCGCCGGAGGAAGAAATATTGGCTCTTTCCCTCGAAGCGGGGATGATCACGATGCTCCAAGACGGAATTTTGAAATCCCTCGAAGGAATCACGTCGCTCGAAGAAGTGCAGCGGGTGACCGGCGAAGGAAAATTCTTGGAAGAACTCTACGAAAAAATAATCAGCCAGCTCTTGCTGCGCTCTGTTGTGATCACTCCGGAGGATTCGGCAGAAATTTTCGAAACCAAAAAAGATTTTTCTGCGCTCTCGAAGCTGATTTCCGCCGCCAACCCCGAAAAAGCTTTGCGCTATGTCCTCGGCGCCGGTCTTTGGCTCTCGGCAGGCGACATCCACATCGAACCGGAAGAAAATTCGGTCAAGATCCGCTACCGGATCGACGGGATATTGCAGGATGTCGCTGAAATTCCGATGACCGAGTACCCGCACTTTTTGGGAAACATCAAAGTGCTGAGCGGTTTCAAGGCGACGGACATCGAAGAGGGCGTGAAAGACAGCCGATTTGGCATTCGACTGGACGAAGGAGCGCTTTCTCACGTTGAAGACCGCGAAGTGGACGTTCGCGTTTCGATCATTTTGGGAGGCTACGGTGAAACAGTCGTGATGCGGCTCCTCAACCAATCGGCGCAAGCTTTGGATCTTGGAAAATTGGGAATCCGCAAAGAAAATTTGGAAAAACTCCTGAGCGCGTCCAAAAAACCAAACGGCGTGATTTTGAATACCGGTCCAACCGGTTCAGGAAAAACGACGACGCTCTATTCCCTGCTTTCGATCCTCAACAAACCGGGCGTGAAAATTATCACGGTCGAAGATCCTATCGAATATCGCTTGAAGGGGGTTCTCCAGACCCAAACGGACGACAAAAAAGGCTATACTTTCCCGAAAGCTTTGCGGGCGCTTCTCCGCCAGAATCCGGACATCATGATGATCGGGGAAATCCGCGACGACGAAACGGCCCATATTGCCGTCCAAGCTTCGCTCACCGGTCACCTGGTGCTCTCAACCCTCCACACGAACAATGCTGCCGGATCGGTGCAGAGGCTTATCAATATGGGCGTCTCACCAACCGACATTGCCTCTTCTGTGAACGCTTTTATGGCCCAGCGCTTGGTGCGCACCTTGTGTCCCGATTGCAAGAAAAAAATCACTCCCAGCTCGGAAGAGAAAGCACGCATCGAAAAAATGCTTCAAAATATTCTGCCTCAAGCGGGCATCGAAGAGCCGAAAGAGATCGGCCAAATTTTCGAAGCCGTCGGATGTGAGAAATGCAACCGCCTCGGATACCGCGGCCGCACGACCGTGAGCGAAGTTCTTCCAATGAACCAAGAAATGGAGGAGCTGATAACAAAACAGCCAACCACTTCGGAAGTCGAAGAACTGGCCCGCTCGCAAGGCATGATCACCATGGCCCAAGACGGACTACTCAAAGTCCTCGAAGGATTGACAACTATGGAAGAAGTGGAGAGAGTGACAGAGGAATAATGGAGCTAGTTTGACTGTCTACTTAGTCTTCCTTATATTTTTTCCGTACTCGGGCCAGAAACTTGGCCTAACTTTAGAAAAAATACATGCATCAAATAAAACTATATTCTAGAGGCTTCACATTGGTTGAGCTTCTAGTTGTAATCGCAATACTTGGAATATTGGCAGCAGTCGTTTTAGTAAGCTTGGGCAACGCAAGGAATACAGCCAGAGACAACTCGATGCTTCAAACAATGAAAAGTGTCCAGTCAGGAGCGTTTTCGTGCCTTGCCACCGGGACCATACAAAGACTTGGGTATACCGGGGGCACAGGAATATACCAGTATGTTTGCGCCGACGCCGTTCTCGGCCCCCAAATTGGCGAATGGCCGGACTTTAGCCAATATGGATGGCCAAACTCTCTTTCGTGGTGCGACCCGAGATTGAGTATCAGCAGTTTTTCCACGGGCGTAAGCGGCTGCGGAAGCTATTCAAACGGATTATGTGGCGGAAAATTTTTCGATCCCGATTTTTGCTTCTTCGCAAGAAGCGGAAGCAAATTCATTGTTTGCACGGAAGAAGGATGCTCGCGATCAGGTTTTTAGGCAATTTACAAGTTCGTCTAAATCCTGAATTATTTAAAAGCCAACAAAAAAACCCTCTGGTATGCAGGCAAGTTCCCGCAACTAGGGAATCGCGGGGTAGGAACAGTGCCGAGGAAGAGTTCAGCCGAAACCGAACAATCCGTGTCTGGGCAAGAAAGTTCCCGGTAGGAAAGTTACGAGCTCCCCTTATATGCCTGCAAATCAGAAGGTTCTCAAAATAAAATACTTTATATATCAGATTTTAACCTGATGGAATAGTCTATCATACCTCAAATTCTTTGTCAAGTGTGCTATTTATTGATACAATAGAAACGCGTATAACTGCGTTTTTTATTATACAGCGAGCAAATATTCGTATATTCGTACTTGATTCGTAATTCGTAGAGATTTTCATGATTACATCTTCAAACGAACAGATTGACGATACAAAACTGGATGTCACCCTCCGGCCGCAAAGCTTCGGAGAATACTTTGGACAGGAAAAAACGAAGAAAAACCTGCGGATTTTGATCGATGCCGCCAAAAAAAGGAAAGAGCCGATCGAACATGTCCTCCTCTATGGCCCGGCGGGACTTGGAAAAACGACTCTGGCCCACATCATCGCCAAAGAAATGGGCGCCAACATCCGCGTGACCTCGGGTCCGGCCATTGAAAAAGTCGGCGACCTGGGGTCGATTCTCACCAATCTCGGCGACGGCGACATCCTTTTCATCGACGAAATTCACCGCCTCAACAAACTTATCGAAGAAGTTTTGTATCCGGCTATGGAAGATTTCAAACTGGACATCATCATCGGAAAAGGGCCTTCGGCCAAAACTTTGCAGCTCGATCTCCCCCGCTTTACTCTCATAGGAGCTACTACGCGCTTGGGGGCAATTTCTTCTCCGCTGCGCAATCGCTTTGGCGTCATCAACCGGCTTGAATTCTATGAAAACGAAGAGATTGAAAATATAGTACGCCGCTCTTCCGAGATCCTTTCCGCTCCGATCGACAGCGCCGGGGCAAAAACCGTTTCCCAATCCAGTCGCCGCACCCCGCGAGTTGCGAACCGCCTCTTGAAACGCGTCCGCGACTTCACGCAAGTGAATAATAGTGATACGATCACCGAAGAACTCTGCCTCGCCGCCTTTGCCAATCTCGAAATCGACGAACTGGGACTCGAACCGACCGATCGCCACATCTTGAAGACCATCATCGAAAAATTCAACGGCGGACCGGTCGGCATTTCCACCATCGCCGCCGCGACTTCCGAAGAAATAGAAACTATCGAGGACGTCTATGAACCCTATCTCCTCCAGCTCGGCTTTCTCACCCGCACCCCCCGCGGCCGCGTCGCGACCGAAGCGGCTTATAGGCACCTGGGATTGCAGTATGACAAAGAACAGGATAAGTTGTTTTGAGCTTTCCAATGGACACAAAAAAACTGTTTACCAACGGCAAAAAGATTTCAAGCAAGTCATTTCGCCAAAATTTTCGCCAGTCAAAGGCGACCCAGGACTTCCTTAGCAACAAGAAAATAGCCCATATCCTGAACAGCCGGTCTGAAAAAGTCGAATTCAATCAAATTATGTACAATAAGGCCAAGGATGGTCTTTCAAGAGGCGAAATGCAGGCAACGATCGGCGAAATGAAAACTCTCACCGATGCAGAGCGATTCCGGCTGGCAAAAGAAGTCTTTCCAAGTCTTTCAAGCGGCCAAAGATTCATCAAGCCGAAAAATTCTTCCCAATCAAAAATTGCAGATACAGAAAAAGCCATCGGCCAACCATCTTCTGGATCGAAAAAATCCGCATCGCCAAACCAATACGTACCAGGCAGCAGCTTCGACTGTTCCTTCGCGAAGCCAGGCTTTATAAACAGAACCACTTCAGAAAAAACTTCCCCGCCCCCCGATCGCTCTCTCAACGCGACCGCTGGAATACATCCAACGGTTAGGAGGCGAACAATGGAAGCAAGAAAAGAGAAAGAAACAAACCCGAAAGAAGGCTTCTCGGGCGCCATGGCCGCGACAATGAAAAATAAGCGAAGTTAGTCAAAAAAAATTTAAAACAAAAATGTCATCCATCGTCATTGGTTTCTATATCTTCGTCATCCTCATTTTTCTCGCTTTTGGCGCGGCGATTGTTTTTCATTTGCTCTATTATAAGATCAATCGGCACGCTTCCGGCGTGATGTCGGTGATCTATATCCTCGGCGCAGTAATTCTCTTGATTTCAAATTTTGCTTTATTTCTGCAGGTGGATTGGGGGCAGATTTTTGGAAGTTTTAGGTTATAAACAATCCTCCCCTCCTCAGTTGAGGAGGGGGCAGGGGGAGGTGTTGTTTCAGTCTGCTGAACTCTCAACACCCCTCTGTCCTTCGGACATCTCCCCTCATCTGAGGGGAGAAGGATTTGAAAAATAACAATCAAAATTATGTTTGGAGAAATTCGATTTCCAGGACAACATGATGACGAGCAAGTGGTTCTTTTTCTGCGCCGCCATTGGTATATTTTTTTCATCCATCTGCTTTCGGTGCTCGCCGCCATCCTCGGCTTGGTTTTGGCCTATGTCTTTTTCACTCTTTTCGGCGGCGATTTTTCCCAAAGTGCGTACCATAATCTCCTTCTTTTTGCCGAAAGTCTCGGAATGCTTTTTGTCTGGAATTTGTTTTTCATCCTCTGGCTCGATTTCTATCTCGACGCCTGGATCGTCACCAACGAACGCATCGTCAATATTGATCAAAAAGGCTTTTTTAACCGGGATATTTCGGAGCTCAAGCTCACGAAAATCCAGGACGTAACTTCCGAAATCATCGGCGTCATTCCCACTGTCCTGGGCTATGGGAATATCTATGTCCAAACGGCGGCCGAAGTCGAACGCTTCACATTTCATCAGATTCCGAACCCCAATGAGGTGAAAAACATCATCGTCCAGCTTCAGGAAAAAGAACGCAAAAACGAAGAAGTTGAAATGGGCCAAGCCATTCGGGGGGAATTATAACGGGAATGACTTTCAAGCATCAATATTTCAAACTAGACACCGCGAGCCAAAAGGTATTTGATGAAAATGATAAAGAACTGGCGCTAACAGGCAACGCTTATCGTTTGCTTGTTTTTTTGTGCGACAAGAAAAATATTACGTTGACTGACATAAATGATTTCTTTGATCCGGCGGGAGCCAAAGAATACACGGGTGACCATATAAGGCAATATCGCTGGCGCATAAATTCCCTCATCGGCCGCAACGTCGTAGCCTACAAAAACAATATCTATTCAATAGACGGCCCGGTATCAACCGAGAAGCGCCAAAAAGAGCGGAAAAAATTTTCCAACAAGGAAAAAATAGTCATCTCATCATCGGTGATATTGCTGATAATCTACAGTATCTTCGCTCTCGGCGGCAAAAACAGGCCCGTTGACCCAGCGGCCGAGGCAAATTCAGCCCGGGAAACTCCGCAGAACTCCGCTCCCAAGCCGCCAGATGAAATGGTTTTGATTCCGGCCGGTGAATTTCTCATGGGCAGCACCGACGAAGAGATTCTTGAGACCTGGCGCCAAAACGACGGCGGTTGGTCGAAGCAGGACTATATTTCATCATATCCCCGGCGAAAAATCACGCTCGGTGATTATTATATCGACAAAAAGGAAGCGTCGAATGGAGATTACCGAATGTTCGTCGAGGCAACCGGGCGTGCCGCCCCCTCCCTGTGGAACGACCGCACGCTCAATGCGCCAAGTCAACCGGTGGTCGGAGTCGATTGGAACGACGCGGACGCCTATTGCCGCTGGATGAACAAGAGATTGCCCACGGAAGCCGAATGGGAAAAAGCGGCCCGCGGAACGGACGGACGAAACTGGCCTTGGGGAAACATATGGGATCCGAAAAAAGACAATCACGGAAAAGGCACGGGCGGCTACGGCTATGACGAAAAAGACGGTTGGAAATATACGGCCCCCGTCGGCACGGAACTCGGCGTGAGCCCGTACGGAATTTTGAATATGGCGGGCAATGTTTATGAATGGACAGCCGACGATTTCAACGCCTACCCGGAAAATGACAAGTATATCGAGGAAGATTTCGAAAAAGGCTTCAAGTCACTGCGCGGAGGAGCCTATGACGACGGCATAAGCGAACAGCGCGCGGCGACACGTTGCGGATTTCGGAAAGATTATAAGGACGTGGATGTCGGTTTTCGTTGCGTCAAGGACAAATAAAGGCTCTTGCAATTCTCATATATTAAGGAAATTTAGGGGTTTTGGACCGTAATACGGATTTATTACGGTCTTTTTTGTTATGATCGAAAAATAAATTTAAATATTATATTAACAACTATGAAAAAAACAATCACTACGGGCTTCCTGTCAGCCATTGTGCTTTTTTTCCTGGCAAATTCCTCCTGGGCCGTCGACGACCATCTTATAATCTCGGAAGTCTTGATCGGCGGAAATTCATCAGACGAAGAATTTATCGAGCTCTATAATCCCTCCTCCACCGACATCGATTTGAAATCATTGCCGCTAAAATTGCACATCGTCAGTTCCACCGGAGCGGACACCTCAAAAACCATGACTTATACGTCAGCGAATTCCATCATCAAAGCGCGGGACTATCTTTTGCTGGCTTCCGCCTCTTTTCGCAACAATCATAGCGAGATTGCCATTGGCGCGACATATTCAGCAGCCCTGGTTTCAAATGGCGCCGTTTATATAAGCACCTCCGCCACGAAAGATTTGAATGTGGTCGATTCGATTTGCTGGGGAAAGTCGACAAAATGCGATTTCCCGCTTCCGGATCCAAAACAGAACTATAGCCTGGAAAGAATCGAAAATGGTTCCGACTGGGAGGAAAGCTGCGAGGCTAGTGGAACGCCGGGAAAAATTGGAAATGAATGTCCGCCGGAGCCAACTCTACCGGCAGCAAATAACAATACACCTGCCGCAGAATCAAAACCCGTTGGAAATACGAGCACAGCAGCTGATGACAGCTATTCTCTTTCTGACAAGATATATCTCAATGAAATCTTCCCCAATCCGAAAACCGAATCCGATGAAGAATATATCGAGATCGCAAACGGCGGGGAAGATGCTGTTGACTTGTTCGGCTGGAAGCTAAAAGACGCTTCAAAAGGCAAGGGCTATCAATTCAAGGTCCATACACTCCTGAATCCCGGCGAATACTTGGCGGTCTTTCGCCCCGATTCGAAAATAACGCTAAACAACTCCAAAGAATCAGTGACTTTGTCCAACCCGCAAGGCAAAACCGCCTCGAGCGTTTCTTGGGAAAAATCAATCAATAGCTCTTCATATAATTTCGACGGGGAAGTTTGGAAATGGAGCAAATATCTGACGCCCGGAGAAAAAAACAAGTACGATTCGGAGCCGGTCGTAAAAATCGAAAAACCCAAAAACGTCTACAAAAATATCCTCTCCAAATTTAGCGCCAAAGCCAAAGACGAAGAAACGAAGAAGTTGAAATACACCTGGGATTTCGGCGACGGGAAGAAGAGCTATTTAAAAAATACTTCGCACAAATATCTCGACACGGGAAAATATACGGTGACGCTCGCGGTCACAGACGATTCGCAAACAGTTGAAAAAAATTTCGCTGTCATTGTGAAAAACAGTCCCCGGCCCGATCTCGAGCTCGTGAAAATTGTCCCCAATCCCGCCGGAGCGGATACGGAGGGAGAAATTATTGACGTGAAAAACAATTCAACGAAAAAAGTTGATCTCAACGGCTGGAAAATCGCGACCGGCTCGGGCGAAAAAATGTATAATCACCCAATCAGCGGCGAATTCACGCTCGGACCGAACGAAGCCAAGACCATCACCCGCGAATTTTCCAAATTTTCCCTCAACAACAAGGCGGGAAAAGTGGAGCTGGTGATGTCTGACGGAAAAATGCTGGACGCAGTGGAATACTCAAAAGAAAAAATCCCCGACGATGAAGCTTACGTAAAAATCAGCGGACACTGGCAGTGGGTATCACCGGGCGCAGAAGAAATCGCCGATGATTCCGAGGAACAAATTGAAATCATCGACGACCCGACCGGAGAAATCGAAGCCGCAGAAGCCAGTGATCCAGATGCAACGGGTGAAATTCTCGGCGCCAGCGACGAAAATGAAACCGCTGCTTCCGCACAATACGAATCAAATTTCTCTTCTGAAGACGCTTTCATCTTTTTGAGCGACATCGGATTCTTGAAATCACAAAATAAAGAAATAGACTATTGCCCATTGAAAAATACTACCGCATCGCTGGATTATCTTCTTATTTCTTCGATCTGAAAACCCTTGATGTTCCAATTTGGAACATCAAGTTGGGGCGGTACTAGAAAATTGCCCTACGTTTTCACGGAACAAGGCGTAGCTATGCTTTCGTCGGTACTCAAAAGCAAACAAGCCATTCGGGTGAACATCCAAATTATGCGCACTTTCACAAAGATCCGCGAGATGATTGTGAGCAACAAAGCGCTGCGAGAAAAGATCGAGAAAATGGAACGAAAATACGACGGCCGATTCCGAGTCGTCTTCGACGCCATCAAGCGCCTCATAGAAAAAGACGCCATTGAACCCGCAAAAATCGTCGGCTCCCGGGATCGAAAGAGGAAATAAATAGTAAAGACATAAAGATGAAAAACACAACATTGATCCCCCAAGAAATAATTGAAAACAAAATTTATTTGATTCGAGGCAAGAAAGTTATGCTAGATCGAGATCTGGCCATTTTATATGAAATTACGACTGGAAATTTCAATAAAGCAGTAAAGAGAAACACTGAGCGCTTCCCTGAATAATTCATGTTTCAGCTTTCCAAGCAAGAATATGGTTCTCTAAGATTCCAAATTGGAATCTTAGAGAAAGGCCGACATTCAAATATTTGCCATATGTTTTCACTGAGTACGGCGTCGCAATGCTTTCAGGTGTTTTGAACAGCAAGCGTGCCATTCAAGTCAACATTCAAATTATAAAAACTTTTGTCAGGTTGAGAGAGATGATTATCAGCAATCGTCAATTGCGCCTGAAAATAGAGGCGATGGAAAGAAAATATGACAAAAGATTTGTGGCTGTATTTGACGCAATCCGAAGGCTTCTGGAAGTCCACCGAAAAGAACCCGCCAAAATCATCGGCTTCCGGGATCGGAAGAAGAAATAAAAATTCCCTCTCCTTTATAAGGAGAGGGCTGGGGTGAGGTGAAAACAAAAAACCCGAGCGATTTTTACCCATGCACCAAAGTTTTTTGGTGCTGGGGCTGGGTCTTGTCATCGAAAGCACGGAGATATATAATACGATGAAGCTGATTTTCGAACTCATTTGGGACAATTTGCCGGAAGTCAGAATGCCAAACACAAAAGGATGACTCTCGCCATCCTTTTTTATATCCAAAAAAAATTTCGCGATCACAGCGTCGTTATCGGTCTCGATTGCACGATAAAAAACTTTCCCTTTTCAAACGCCCATTCAATATCTTGAGGATAGTTATAACTTTTCTCGATGATGAAACATATATCGGCCAGCTCTTTTATTCTTTCGTCGGATAATTTCTGAAGTCCCCGCCTTTTTTTTGCAACTGGGATTTTTTTGTTGCCATTGGCTGCCCGGGAAATCATAGTCCCTTGTTCGGATATATTTTTGTCCAAGATATTCTTTGTGTCCTTTTCAACGACATAGCTATCCGGCGTTATTTCCCCGCCAACGATAGCTTCACCCAGTCCATATCCCGCTTCGATTATCATTTGATTTTTGTCTTTGGTTATGGGGTGAACCGTGAAGCATATTCCAGACACCTCAGATTGGATCATTTTTTGGACCACCACCGCCACAGAAACCTTGTCATTTTCCAAACCTTTCTCAAAGCGATAAAATATGGCCCGCGGGGTGAACAAGGAAGCCCAGCACTTTTTTATATTTTCAAGAAGATCCGCTTTTGTGGTATTGAGATAGCTTTCCAGTTCTCCCGCCCACGATGCGACCGAGGAATCTTCGGCTGTGGCTGAAGACCTGACCGCAACGAAGGAAGCCTTGAGTTTTTTGTATTCTTTCAATATTTCCCGCTCGATATCTTTTGGAAAATTCGCGTTGTAAATAATGCCCATGATCTCGTTTGATGCCCGGTCAACGGAATTCAAATCTTGGACGTTGATTTTCGCAAGTCTTGCCTTGATCTCAACGTTGAGATCTGTTTCTTCCAAGAAGTGGTCAAAAGCTGGCGCCAGGACAACAAAGCCCGGCGGAACGGGGATATTTAGTTGCGTCATTTGTCCCAATGACGCGCCCTTTCCGCCTGCCAGGCAAATATCCTTCATTGATAAATTTTTGAATCCTCTCGTCATAGGTTCTAAAAAATTTCTGCTATTCTCTTTTCGGCAATTTGTCTGAATTCATCAAAGAAAAAAAGATTCAAGAATTTTTTCAGAATCCGCTCGATTTCTTTTTTGTTCGTCCAGACTTTCCTAGCCTTCTCTAGCCTTTTTTTCGTATAACGATCGAGTGAATCAACGTCGTGAAAAAACTTTTTGTTAACCGTGTTGTAGACCTCTTGAATATCCACGTTTTTGAGTTGGTCCGAATCATGCATTGAGATTATATCCACAATTTCGGCCGCCTTAGCCTTATTATAACTCACTGATTGTAATAAGTCCCCTGCAATTTTTGCTCCCGCCAGCATATGCACCAATTTCCCATTGACCAACTTTTTAGGACCGGTAATCATGAAAAAATGCTCCGGCAAGATAGCCGCATGTCCGATATCATGCATCATGGCGACAGGAACGAGAACATCTTTGTCGATTGCAAGTTTTCCTTGATAGTTGAGCACAAGCACCGTCACTTCCTTGGCGTGATCGATATCGCCGTGCCTTCCCTGCTTCAGAACTGGCTGACATTTTCTCCAGAGCTTATTGTATTTTTCCGGGAGCTCGTTGATCTTCATAAATTTTTTTGCTATCTAATGATTCTCACGGTGCCGTGATTGGCTCTCACTTCCACCAGATCGCCGTCTTTAATGACCTCTGTTGCAAACTTGGTTCCAATAATACACGGTTTCCCAAGCTCTCGAGAAACGATGGCTGCGTGACAGGTTATTCCGCCCTCATTTGTGACAATAGCCGCCGCTTTTTTCATTAGCGGGACGAACTCGGGCCGCGTCATCCCCGTGACCAGAATGTCACCTTCTTGAAACTTGTCGAAGTCTTTTCTGTCAGCAATGATCCTGGCTGTTCCCTTTGCGTATCCCTGCGAAGCCACTTTACCCGCAATAATATCCTGCCCCTTGTCTTTTTTTCCAAGTTTTTCTTCCACTTCATCCCTCAAAGACTGCGCTTCTCGGCCTTCAAGGATCTTGTAGCTGCCGTCTTCCGGAAGAATAATGACCATTCCTTTGTCCCGCCTCTTGTGCAGAACATCAATACTCATCAGTCCCTTGAGAGTGATTTCAAACTCATCGAAACTCAAATAACCTAAATATTTTTTTGGTATGCCTGTCCATATCTCAAGCGAGTCGAGGATTGCGTTCAGAACATGAATAGACATAAGATTTATTTTTTTTCGGTGCTCTCTCCAATAAGTGAGCTTGGCAAAAAAATACAATGGATTGACCTTCAGCTTATGCGCTTTTAGTATTGTTGCGACTTTCTTTTTCTGATTTTTTGCGTAGTCAGATAATTTTTCATATTCTTTCTGAAACAGATCCGGATCGGCCAGATATTTTTTGATCTCTCTTGTTATTTCCCCATCTTCGATGTGTTCTATGTGAGCATAATTTGATTTATAGTAATCGAAATCAAGCTTGTATTTTTCGATTATGGGATTGTCCTTAATAAATCCAGCTAAAACAGCATCTATATTTTTTTGATCAATTTTTTTTCGTTTTAACTTCTTGATAATCTCAAACAATGTCAAACTTCTTTCATTTCCAAATGTCATTTCATAGGGAGTAGTCAAAATGCCTATCTCATCAGTGCTTAATTTGTATTTTTTGGCCACTTCTTGGATTTTTTCGTAATCGACCCCTATGTCGAAACCGTCAATGAAGATGCAATATTGCCAGAATTTATGAAGAGTGCTCTTGAGCCCGTTGAAATAAAATTTCAGTTCTTCACTGTCCATTTCGGATATCTTTTTCGCACTGCAGCTGTAATAAATATTTTCGACGTCTAATGAATATTCCGAATAAATCTTAAACAGGCCATCAATTTGCTTCGGCTGATAATATTTTCCGAGCATATAGTTTGAAATTTTGTTCATTTGATCATAATTCCAGTAGGCATACATGTAATCTTTTTTCCCATACCAATAGCCTTTTCCAAAATTATCGCCGAAATACTTTTTTGGCACATCATTGAGAGCAAAAAACGGCGGCCAACCCGTGAACGGAACCATGGCGCCCTCTTGTCGGTATAATTTCTCTTCATTGTTTTTCTTTTTTTCTTCGAGGATTTCCAGCACGTCGCTGATACTCACTTCATAGATGGAACATATTTTTTCAAGAGTGTCGAACTTGATTCCGTCCACTTTGCCATGAAATAAAGCTGTCACACTGTTGCGGTTGAGCCCCGTTTCGCGAGATATATCAGAGATTGATTTGTTCAACTTTTTAGCCAATTCCTTCATTTTTAACTTGATCATATAATTGCTTTATCTGAATTAGTGACCGTAGCTTATCATAATGACTAAGTTTGTCAATAATTAGAATTATATTGCATAGTATACTAGGCAATAATTTTCCATTACTTGACTATTCGTTCCGAATGAATTATATTAGTCCATTAGGTTGAATATGTGTTATTCGCCTGATCAACGAACATACAATCAAGCCTGAGGAGGGCTAGCACATGAAAAAACTGCGGTATTTCCGTCACTCTGACAAAAAAGGCCAATTTATCACCCCCGCAGGTCTTGAGAGAGCCAAGCGGGAATTGCCCATCGAACCTTATACCGACGGCTTCTACGGCCCCCTCATCCGCACCGCCCAGACCCTGCTCGCTTTTGCCGAAGTCTTGAATTGGAACCTCCATATTCACGAACCCATTGAAGATGTCGGGACGGAGGCATTGGAGGCAGAGGCCGATACGCCCGAATTCATCGCAGCGGTTGAAAGCGGCCTCAGCAATTTTGACGCAATCATTTCAGTCTTCCCGCACAACATTATTCTCGGGTGGGAATATACCGCCGCTGTAGCGGTTATCGGGATGTTTTCACGGATGAAAGACCGAGGCTATGGCATTGCGGTTGGCCACGATCCACTAATCTCTCTTGCTGCTCATTATTTTGGCTGGGGAAGGGCTCACAGCCTGAAGACCTTGCAATATGTCGACTTCGTGCAGAGTCAAAACGGCCAGGAAATTTCTTTTGTCGCCGTCGGACCCTAACCTCAACCTGACGAAAACCAAACAGGCATGCGCAGCTGCGCATGCCTGTTTTTAATTTGAATATCTTGAAACAATCCCAGATACGGGCTAGTATTAATTTTAGCAAGTAATAATCTGAATCTTATGTCAGGACACTCACATTGGGCGGGGATAAAACACAAAAAAGGATTGGCTGACGCGAAACGCGCCGGGGTTTTCACGAAGGTGGCGCGGATCGTGACACTCGCCGCGAAAGAAGGCGGAGGCAACCCGGATATGAATTTCAAATTGCGCATCGCGATCGACCAGGCGCGGGCCGTCAATATGCCGAAAGACAATATCGACCGGGCAGTGAAGCGCGGCACGGGCGAGCTCAAGGACGCCGCCCAAATTGAAGAGATAGTCTACGAAGCGCTGGCGCCGGGAAACATCGCAATGCTCGTGAAAACCGCGACGGACAATAAGAATCGAACTGTTTCCGAACTCAAAGCGATTTTCAATAAAACGAACGTCAAAATGGTCCCGGCCGGAAGTTTCAAGCACCTCTTCAAACAAGTCGGTGTTATTTATGTCGACACGACGGATAAAGACGCGGACGATCTTGAGATGAAAGCGATCGAAGCCGGAGCCATTGATACCATATTTCAAGCCGAACTTCTTCAGATATACACCGAGCCAAGAGAACTCAAAAAAGTAAAGGACGCCTTGGAAAAAAGCGGAGTTGAAATCGACAACGCCAACATCATCTTCCATCCCCTCGACCCGATCGAAATCGACCAAGACACAAAAATAGACTACGAAACACTTCTCGAAAAACTCGACGAACTCGACGACGTGCAGGAGATATATGATAACTTATGAAAATACTCGGAATCGACCCTGGGACGGCCACCACCGGCTGGGCCGTGGTTGAGGAAATCAAAAAAAATCCGCGGCTCGTGGCCTGCGGGTGCGTGAATACATCGAAATTGAAATCCGATGCGGAACGGCTGGTTGAAATTGGGCGGGATATCCAAACACTCGTCAAAAAATACAAGCCGGACGAAGCCGCCATCGAGGATCTGTTTTTCTTCAACAATCAAAAAACCGCCATCACCGTCGCCCAAGCGCGCGGGGTAGTTTTGTATGAGCTCAAGAAAAACAAACTGCCGATCGAGAGCTATACGCCGCTTCAGGTGAAGCAAGCCCTCACCGGATATGGCCGGGCCGACAAAAAGCAGATTCAGCTGATGGTGAAAAATATTTTGAATCTCAAGTGCATCCCCAAGCCCGACGATGCCGCGGATGCCGTGGCCATCGCGATCTGCCATTTGAATTCACGCAAGATGAAATTTTCCCAAAGCTCGGCTTTTTCCTTTTTCTCCCGCTGAGCGGGATTAAAAATTCCTCAAAGCCAAGCTTTGGAAAACAAATTCGAACCTTTTTGGGTTGACAAACGCCCAAAAAATAAGTAAGATTAAGCCAACTAGAGGGGCTTTTTTTATTCATAATCAATATCCCAATGAACCAATTCGCCCAACTCGCCCTTTCGAACGGAGTGCCGCTCGACACTCTCGTGCTGGTCCTCATTTTGCCGATCATCGTGACCCTCATTGCTTTTTTCCGCCAAGTGGTCGGAATCAAGGCTTTCGGAATCTACACCCCCGCGATCATCACCTTCGCCTTTCTCGCCACAAACCAGATCAAATACGGCATCATCATTTTTGCCACCGTCATCGTGATGGGAACTTTTGTCCGCTTTCTTCTGAAGCAGATCCGCCTGCTCTATCTTCCGCGCGTCGCCATCATGATCACAATCGTCGGTTTTTCGATCCTCGTCCTTCTTATCGTCGGAGGGATATACAACCGGACCGGCCTCGCAAGCGTCTCAATTTTTCCGATTCTCATCATGATCACTCTTGTTGAGAAATTCGTGGCTGTCCAAATTGAAAAAGGCGCCCGCACTGCTGTAATCCTTGCCATTGAAACGCTTGCCATCTCCGTCATCGGATACTATATCGCCAGCTGGCCGACCTTAATCAGCGTCGTGCTGATCTATCCATGGATAAGCCTGCTCACGATCCCGGTCAACATCTTCCTCGGCAAATGGACGGGCCTGCGCCTCACGGAATATTTCCGCTTTCGTCAAATATTGAAATCCAAATGATAGCGTTCTTCAAAAACAGCCGAAAAATTTTGGGAATGAACGCCCGCAATCTGACTTTTATTCGTCCCAACAATCTTCGCCGCGCCAAGCGCCTCGCCGACGACAAACTTTTGAGCAAGCGTTTTCTCAAAAAAGCGGATCTGCCCGTCCCAAGCCTCGTCGCGAAAATAAAGAACTTGGACGAACTCGAAGATTTCGATTGGAGCGCGCTTCCCGATTCCTGGGTCTTGAAACCGAACCGCGGATTCGGCGGTGAAGGCAT
Organism: Bathyarchaeia archaeon; assembly: GCA_035297345.1. GTDB lineage: Bacteria > Patescibacteriota > Minisyncoccia > Moranbacterales > UBA11712 > JAPLXD01. The sequence continues at coordinate 12,801 of DATGZC010000033.1, read as the reverse complement.
TTTGGTCGTCTATGGAAAGAAGAAGAATATGGAAAATACGTGGATCAAAGCCGACGGATCACTCATCACGATCGAAGACATCAAGACGCACATCACGAACATTATCGACGGAAGCTATTCTCTCTCGGGCACTCCGGATATCGCTTTTTTTGAAGAGCGCTTGAAACTCTTGAAGCTCTTCAAGCCCTACGCTTTCAAAGGAATCCCGGACATCCGCATCGTCGTATACAATAAGGTGCCGGTGATGGCAATGCTCCGCCTCCCAACCCGCGAATCGGACGGGAAGGCAAACCTCCAGCAAGGAGCGGTCGGCGTGGGAATCGACATGGCTTCGGGCGTGACGACCACGGCCGTCTATCACAAAAACACCATCATTGAATATCTTCCGGGCTCCCGGCTTGTCCTTTCGGGAATCCGCGTCCCATATTGGAAAACAATCTTGAGCCTGGCGGTCCGCGCGCAGGAAATTTCGGGACTCGGCTATCTCGGCGCCGATATTGCGATCGATCGCGACCGCGGCCCGGTCTTCTTGGAGCTCAACGCCCGCCCGGGACTCTCAATCCAGATTGCAAATTTAGATGGTTTACTCGGCCGCTTGCAACGCGTCGAAGGTTTGAAAATAAAAACCGCCGAAAAAGGCGTGGCCGTCGGAATGAACCTTTTTGGAGGTGAAATTGAAGAAGAAATCGAGGACATCTCGGGAAAGAAAATCATCGGAACGGTCGAGAAAGTGAAATTGATTGGAAAAAATGGAAGAGAAACGGAAGTTGAGGCGAAGATAGACACAGGAGCACAATCATCGTCCCTAGATGTGTCGCTTGCTAAAGAACTGGGTTTCGAAGATGTTCTGAGTTATTTTGAAAAAATCGAGAAGCCGTCGGATTTCCCCCGCGAACAGGCAAAAGAGATTGAGGAAGATCTAAGAAAAAAATATTTGGCAGGCCATGAGGATTTGGAAGATATCGTCATTATATACTCTTCCAGCGGCGTGACGATCCGCCCGAAAGTGAAAATAAGTTTTGTCATGAATAACGAGGAGGTGATTTCAAAGACAAACGTTATCAAACGGACCGGATTGAAATATCCAATGATTGTCGGAAAAAAAGACCTCAAAAAATTCTTAATCCAAATAAAATAATTTTTTCATGAAAAAATTCAAAAAAATTGTTGTGGTGTACAAAGGAGACGACTGGAAGAAGAAGCTGCCTCTTGAAAAACATCCCACAACCCGCGAATCATTTGAGGACTGGCATGAAAGGGGGCTCGCACGGGGAGTTGAAATGTTCCGTGCCAGTATACAGTGGTATGATGAGAAAAAAAATGTCTTTCGGAAGACCTGGGCATATCGTGACAAAAAATGGCTAAAAAGTGACCAGCCGATCAAGCCCGACCTGATTTTTGACAAGATCGCCGGAAAATTCGACTACGATTTTTTCGAGCAAAAACTGAGAATCAGTCGACGGGTGAAAATTTTCAACTCGCCGCTGTTCCGGACAATTTTTGACAACAAACTCAATCAGTACATTATCTTCAAAGATTTCATGCCGGCTTCATATCTGGCTGATTCGAAGAGGGATCTGATTGAAGGTCTGAAAAAAATAAAATCAAAAAAAGTCGTCCTGAAGCCTTTTTATGGATCAGGCGGATTCGGCATAACCATCACCGAAAAGAAGAAAGCTGCCTCCCTCAAACTTGAATACCCGATATTGGTTCAGGAATTCGTGAAGAGCAACAAGGGCGTGCCTGGCTTTTCCAAGAAAAGCGAGGTTGCCGATTTAAGAATGGTTTTCTTCAATCACAAATTGATCTATGCCCTTTCAAGAATCGCCAAAAGAGGGTCCCTTTTCACAAACTTCCATCAAGGAGCGACAGCTGTTCTCGTTCCGGAAAAAAACATCCCGCAATCAGCCAAAAAAATCGTTACGGCAATAACAAGCCGAATGAAAATATTTCCCCAAGCCAACTACTCGATCGACCTTATCTACACAAATGCAGGCAAGCCGGTCCTGATGGAAATCAACACTACGCCCGGTTTCGATCTCTTGCACCTCGTCGGCAACGAAAAAATAAAAAACAAAAATTTTCTTGAGCTAACCAAAGTGTTGGAATAATTATGTCAAAGCAGAAAAAACTCAGAATTGCTATCGTCGCTCCTCCCTTCGGTCCGTGGGGCGGACCGGAGGTATTGGTCCAAAACTTGACCGAAGCGCTCGTGAAAAAAGGCGTGGATGTCACGCTCTTTGCACCAAGAGATTGGAAGACTTCTGCAAAACATATTCCGACGCTTGAAAAAAGTCTGTGGAATATGAAAAATTTTGCCGACCAATCGACAAAAATCAGGCGAAATTTGATAATTGAGAGCCAGCTCAAAGTCCTTTTTTCCAAAAAAAAATTTGACATAATTCATTTTCACTCCCAGCGCTACGCCTACCTCATTGGAAAATTTTCCAACGCCCCCTGCGTCCTCTCCTATCACAACAAAATCACCGAGCCAGAATTTATCCAAATCAAAAGGGCAAATATATTTGCGGTATCCCTTTCAAGGAGCCAAAAAAACGGATATCAAACATCCGCGACGATTTGGAACGGGATCCCAGTCAGCAAGATTGAGCCCTCCTATCAGCCCGGAAAATATCTGATTGCGATCGGAAGGCTGGATGATCAAAAGGGAATTGATACCGCTATTCAGATTGCCAAGAGGGCAAAGAAAAAGCTTCTTATATTCGGCCGAATCGGACTCTCAGAAAAAAGGCAGGCCTATTTCAGGACGAAAATAAAACCCCATCTGGATGGAGCGATGGTTGTTCACATGGGAGAAGTTCCCAACAGCCGAATCTTCGATTATCTTCGGGATGCAGAGGCGTTGTTGTTTACAATCCGCCGCCCGGAGGTATGCCCGATGGTCATCATGGAAGCCTTGGCCTGCGGAACCCCCGTAATTGGAACAAAAATCAATCCGCTGCCCGAACTTTTGAAAAATAACAAGAAAATTTGCCGCTTATCAAACGACGCTCGCGAGCTAGTGAAGGTCGTCAGAGAAGCCAGCCAGTTCGACCGAAAAAAATGCCGTGAGTACGCCGAGAAAAACTTTGACAGCTCTGTGATGGCGGAGAAATATATTGAGTTATATAATAAAATAATCATAACTCTAAGCGAAAACAATAATCCGCTAACTTCGTAGTAAACCAAGATGCAAAACTTTGTCGATAACACTAAAAATGCCTTGAAAAAGCCAAAAAAGCGCTGGATGCGGCGGCTTCTGCGGATCGGCTGTTGGGGGGCGGCCGCTTTTTTGCTGTTCGCGATCGGGGTTTTCGCCTACTATGCCAAGGATCTTCCCAGCCCGACCAAACTGAACGACCGGCAAGTCGTCGAATCGACCAAGATATATGATCGCACCGGCGAGCATATCCTCTATGAAATTCACGGCGAAGAAAAACGGACGAGCATTCCCCTTGATCAAATGAGCGAGATTGTCCGTGCCGCCACCATCTCCGCTGAAGACCAGTCCTTCTATCAGCATCACGGCGTCCAGTTCAAAGCCGTCATCCGCGCCGCTCTGTACGATATCTTGGGGCGCGCCCGAAGCCAGGGCGGATCGACCATTACCCAACAACTGATCAAAAATACGGTGCTGACGAAAGAAAAAACTTTTACGCGCAAAGTGAAGGAAGTGATCCTGTCCGTCGAACTTGAGCAAAAATTTTCCAAGGACGAAATTCTTGAGATGTATCTCAACGAGATCCCTTATGGCTCGAACGCCTATGGCATCCAGGCGGCGTCCCAGACCTTTTTCGGAAAAGACGCCAAAGATCTGAAGCTCGCTGAATCGGCGATTCTCGCCGCCCTCCCTCAAGCCACGACATATTATTCACCCTACGGGACTCACACGGACGAGCTCAAATACCGGCAGGAATATATCCTGGACCAAATGGCCAAACTCGGCTATGTCAGCGAAGCCGAAGCCAAGGAGGCAAAAGATTTCGACGTCCTGGCTGAAATCCGTCCTTTTCAGGAAAATATTTCCGCGCCGCATTTCGTGATGTACGTCAAAGAACAGTTGGTGGACCTGTATGGAGAGAAACAAGCTGAAGAAGGCGGGATGAAAGTTTTCACGACCCTCGATTGGGACAAGCAGCAGGCGGCCGAGGAGGCGGTGAGGAAAGGCGTGGCCGCAAACATCACCAAATACAAAGCCACCAACGCCGCACTCGTCGCCATCGATCCGAAGACGGGACAGATCCTCGCCATGGTCGGCTCGCGCGACTATTTTGACAAGACGATCGACGGCAATGTGAACGTGGCCATCCGCCCTCGCCAGCCAGGCTCCTCATTCAAGCCGTACGTCTATGCGACCGCTTTCAAAAAAGGCTACACTCCCGACACGGTCCTTTTCGACACTGAAACGAACTTCGGGACCAAAGACCAGCCATACGTGCCGATGGACTATGATGGAAAATTCCGCGGACCGGTGAAGATGAAAGAGGCACTGGCGGAATCCTTGAACATTCCGGCCGTGAAAACTTTGTACCTGGCCGGCGTGAACAATGCCACCAATACCGCCAAGTCCATGGGAATCACCACCATCAATGATCCTTCGCGCGTCGGATTGTCCCTCGTTTTGGGCGGCGGCGAAGTGACGCTTCTTGATCATGTGAACGCATTCGGAACATTCGCCACTGCCGGAGTGCGCCATGAAAAAACGGCCATTCTCAAGATCGAAGACGGACAAGGAAAAGTTTTGCAGGAATTCAAAAACAGTGCGGGCGAAAAAGTGCTTGATACGGATGTCTGCGCGAAAATCGACTCTATTCTTTCCGACAACAAATTGCGCACCCCGATTTTCGGGTCGAATACTCCACTCCGCTTCGACGACCGGCCGGTCGCCGTGAAGACCGGGACCACCAACGAATGGCGGGACGCCTGGACGGTCGGCTATACGCCGGGACTTGTCGTGGGCGTCTGGGCAGGAAACAACAACAATGCGCCGATGGCTCAAGGTGCCGACGGAGTGTATTCAGCCGCGCCGATCTGGCGGGATTTCATGAACCGCGCCCTTGTGAACACCGTCATTGAAAAATTTCCGGAGGCGCCGACCGAAAAAACCGGGAAGCCGGTCCTCGACGGCACAGTAAACGGGGAGAAAAAGGATACTATTGTTTGCAAAATGAAGAAAAACAAATACTGCCTCCCTGAAGGAGACAGCTGCCCGGACGGGACGGACAAAAAGAAAAAAGAATTGTTTTCTGCCCACGATATTCTCTATTGGGTGAATAAAGACGATCCGCGCGGATCTATTCCCAAAAATCCGCAATCCGACCCTCAATTCAACGCTTGGGAAAAAGGCGTCCAGAAGTGGGGAGAAAAAGAAGATTTGAAATCGACGGACAGCATCGATCAGTGCAACTAGCGGCTATCCGATCAATATTTTCTCAACAGCCTTTGTGCCCGCAATTTCATTTGTTCTCTTCAATATATTTTCACGGCGAAGAAACAGCTCGCTCGAAATCACCGGGTGGGCTGTTTTGATATAAAGAATTTTTTCTTTGTTTTTCATCTCGCGGATATCTTCGTCCTCGAGATTTTTGATCTCCGCCTTCGCCGCCTCCAAAAAGACCCGCCCGATGGTTTTTTCATCAAGCTCTCGCACCAGCCTGCCTTTGGCGGGCGACGCTTTTCTTTTGAGAATATCCTGGATATTTTTCATACTATTTTTTCGTCGCCTTGACCTTCAAACTTTCGAGCGGTTTGTCGGCATATTGTTTTTTGCTGATGTCTTTGTCTTCCGCAAGGATCTCTATTTCGAAACCAGCCTCTTTCATCTTATGGATATAGTCCTCTTTCATGAGTGCCCCCGCCACGCAACCGGAGAGAAGCGCTTTGTCTTTTTTCAATTCTTCCGGCAGTTCTTCAAGAAGAACAATATCAGACACAAACATTTTTCCGCCGGGCTTCAAAGCTCGCCAGGACTCCCGGAAAACTTTCTCTTTGTCCGGCGCCAAGTTGATCACGCAATTGCTGATCACGATGTCAAAAGAATTGTTCTCAACCGGCAAAGCTTCGATATCCCCCAATTTGAATTCGATGTTTTTGTATCCGTATTTCTCGGCGTTCGCTCGCGCCTTTTCAATCATCTCGGCAGTCATGTCGACGCCGACCACTTTTCCGCTCTCGCCCGTCCGGACTGCCGCCAAAAAACAATCAAAGCCGGCACCGGATCCCAAATCGAGCACCGCGTCTCCCGCCCTGATTTCCGCCATCGCCGTCGGATTGCCGCAGCCGAGCCCGAGATTGGCCTCCGTGAAGCGCGCGATCTCTTCTTTTGAGTAGCCGATTTCCTCGGCAATTTTTTCTCCGGATTTTTGGCCTCCGCAGCAGCCGCATCCCGCAGATTTGGCAATTTTGGAATAACTCTCCCGGACAATCTCTTTTATTTCCTCGTTTTGCATAGTTTTGATCAGCTTATTATTTGCTTATTTTCTTTTCCCCGCTTTTTGCGCCCCCGCTTCATCCGAGCCGAAATGATGGGCGATTTCGTGCCGCACGGTGCTCGCAATCTGCCTTCTCAGCTCTTCTCTCGTCTGGCAAAAACTCTCCAGAGATTTTTTGAAAAGCGTGATCCGGTCCGGAAATACCGGTCCCAAGTCGAGACGCTTGGATTGGTAATAGCCTTCATAGAGTCCGAAGAGCAAGGTATCTTTTCTTCCCGCGAGCCGCGCTTTTTTCAGCTGCTCTTTGGTCGGCCGATCTTCGACGAAAAAGGCCAAATTGTGAATCCTCTTTCGGAATTTTTCGGGAACGCCGTCGACGGCTTCGGCCACCCATTTTTCAAATTGATCTTTGGAAACGCGCATAAAATCAAAAATTTTTCACGCAGTTGTTGAAGGTTTCGACCTCGGCGTTGTATTTTTGGATGAGCGTTTTCGTTTTGGCGGCCAGCGCTTTGTATTGACTCACGAGAATATTGTATTCCTCGATCGCTTCGCCATCAGCCAAGCTCCTTGCGCTCATGTTGTTCATTTCACCCTTCCTGTCTTTGAGCTCCTTGGCCAGATCGTCGATTTCTTTTGTCTTTGCGTCGATGCTCGTCTTGAGGCCGGCGTCGGCCGCGGGGCAGATCGAGGACGGCGCTCCGAATTCTTGGACAGCCACCCAGGTCGTTTTCCCTTCATAGTCCCCTCTGGCGACCGCCACTCCGATTTCCTGAAATTGAGGCCGGAGAATATTTTCCCGATGGCCGGGACTGGCCATCCAGCCGGCGACGAGCGCCCTGTCATCGGCAAAATTCCCGAGAGCCAGGTTTTCGCCGATCATGATGTAGCTGTAGCCGGCCGAACTCACAAAATATTCCGGCCCCTTTCCGTCGGGAGTCTCATGGGCGAAATATTGCTTGGCCAGGATGTCCTGCGCTTTTTTTTCGGCGGCGGCATGGAGTTCGGAATTTTCGCGGAGCGGTTTCCGGCCGTTGTTTTTCCTTTCGTCATTCGTGAGGCCGATGACGCCTTTTTGGGTGAGGTGCGCTCCGGCTGAATCTTCGGCGGACGTGAGAGGCGGCGGCGCAGACACAATTTTTTGCGCCGTTTGGTGGACTGACGAGAGCGGGTTGAGTCCCAACTCTTCGATCCTTTCTTTGGACAACAGATACAGATTTTCAAAATATGGCCGGTAATAGAAAATCCCAGCAGCCAAAAAAATCAAAAATCCATAAAATATTATTCTTTTTCGCATAATAGTATTCTCATTATACCTTTAGGCCTGGCCAAAAACCAGCCCCGGCGGCTGGCAAAAAAAGCGGGCCCAAAGAAGCGTCTCTTGCGGGGGGAGTTGTCCAGTTCCATGGGAAGGGGGGTTAGGACACGCATTTGAACATTTCTTTGAGCCCATATGACAAGAGGCAAAACTTGGCCTCTTTAAATTAGTACTGAAAGTCAAAACAATTATGTCAGATTTCCGGGCGATGCTAAGCTAAGCGTTGCCAAAATATTTCTCGACCGCCGTGGCAATGCCTGTCGCCGCGACTTCCGGATGGTCGACAATCACGTCGCGGTCAGACTGCCCCGTCAAATATCCCGTTTCGAGGATGGCCGCCGGCGTCTTGGGATCAATAGCGTGTTTGAACGAGCGATAGTTGAAGGCATAATAGTAGCGCATGTTGCCGGTCACATTGGGATCATTTTTGATCTTCGTGGCAGTGCCGTAGCTTTTTTCCAGCTCGCCGGACAGCTTCACGCTATTTTCGTTCGAACCGAAAGCCGGCGGGGAGACTTTGAATCCGGAGGAGCTGGGCTTGAGACTCCCGTCCGCGTGGATGGCGATGAAAGCGTCGGCCGAATAGCCGACCGGCACCGTGGCCGGCAAGATTTCGACTTCGTATCCTTGCCGCTCCAGAAGCTTCTTCGTCTGCCGGGCGATCGAAAGATTCACGGCCCATTCTGTTTTTCCGCCGGCCTCCGCTCCTTTATACTTTCTGAGCAGAACCTGCTCGGCGGGCAGATCGTCGTTTTCCCAATGGCCGGCCTGAAGGGCAATTTTTTTTCCTTTGCTCAAATACCGGCTCTGCGCCTGGCGCGCGGCCTGGGAAGGCGTCAGGGACGCCACGGCCAGATTTTCATTGATCCCTCCGGCGGATTTGCTCCAGTCCAGCTCGGTCTTACTGCTGGCTGATATTCCCGCCGTACAAAAAAAGACGGCAAAGACAATCACCGCCTGTTTGGCAAAATTATTCATTTTTATTCGATTTTAGATAAAAATTATAGCCCATGGGCACAAAAACATAGTACGTCCCCGGCCGAATATTATTTCACTCTGCCCAAAATGGACTTATTTCTCTGAAAATCTCCGCCAGTGGCGATGCTCGACATAGGCGATAATTATAAGCTTTCTGCAAACAAAAACCAGCTCTTTCGAACTGGAGGGGCAGACGAAACGGCAATGCCGCTCGCCTGCCCGAAGCTGTTTCACGACAAACCGGATCAGTTCCGGTTTTTCCAGCCCTTGTCCAGGGCCAAAACCTGAAAAAATTCTCGGTGAATCATGGCGCTGATTTGTCCGTCGTCTCCGCACAACAAGAGATGATCAAGCGGAGTCATCAGGGTGAACACATTGCTTCCATTTCCCTTTATGGGAAAATCCTCGTTTCCCAGCTGCGGGCCGCCTTGATCCACTTGAAGTTCGCATCGGGGCGCAATCTCTTCAAGAAAGTTTACTTCGGCCCGTGGGAGGCTGATGATCACCCACTTTTGCCCGACCCATTCGATTATGACCACGATGAGCTTTTCACCGCGCGGCGTTTCAGGAGGATAATGCGCATTTTGAAGGAGAGCAAAAAGGAGCCGCACCCCCGGTTGAAAGGGGTCATACAGGCCGACAAAATGAAAGTAGTCGGGACTCTTCGCCGCCTCTTGCAATTCTTCCAAGGTCGGCAAATTTTTGGTTTGGCCAGGGATTCCATCCATAAAATCCTCCTCCTTTCTGATGAAAATTTCACGGTCCGCTATGTTAAAGGACTAATCAAACTACTCTTGCCGGCTCGTTTTGTCAAATGGTACTCATTCCCCGGCCGGCGTTTTCCCCATAGATTTTGTGCCCTAATTATAAGCTTTCCGCACTCGCCGGGCGGCGTTCGCGCGTTAGGCGGCTTTTTTCATGCCCAGATTTTCTGCTTCCTCGTGAAGAATCTCGTGCTTATATATAATATCCTTCAACAACTCCAGCCTTTCCGCTGTTTTCATCCCTTCGACAAGCTGGCTTTCGAGAATATCCTTGTACTTCTTGAAATAATATTCCAAAAGCTCATCCCGGCTCACGCCGCCGGATTCCTGTCCCTTGAGAAAGGATTCCACCGCATCAAGCCGCCTCTGTCGCTCAATGGTTTTGCTTTCCAAAACTTCATTCACTTTTTTCTTTTCCTCCCCATAGTGTTCAACTGTATTCATAATTTTTTTCCAAAAATTTAGCTTCGGAAAGATTATGATCGCCAATTCAGAACACCGGGCCGAACATCCAGGCCGGCGGCGCCCAAGAGGGCTTGATCAATGATTGATACCAGATGAATGAATTTTTCATATTTTTTATTTTCCCAAAGGCACCGCCAACGCTTCGTATTTGGGCAGGAATGAATCAAGCGAGACTTCCCAATTTTTGAGGGAGTTCAAAAATTTTTCGTATGTCTCGAATGAATCCCCGCCGTGGACGACAACAATCTGCTTTTCATAATTATTTTTTCCAATCCTTGATCATCATGCCGCCTTTGACGCGCTTCACGACCACTTTTTGCTTCTCGCGCCAGCCGAGTTCGCGGGCAATTTCGACCGGGAGCGTCACGGCCAGGCTGCATCTCCCCACCCGGGTGATTTTTCGAATGTTTTTGTCGACGAGTTTCATGTAAGTATGGGGGTAAGTATTTATGTAAGTACCTTCATCCTACTCCTCTTTGCCCGTTTTTTCAAGAAAAAGCCCTACCAGTTGGCAGGGCTTTGCGGCGGAGCGTCTTGGCTCCAAGATGGCAGGGACAGTGTCAGTGAAACCGATAGTTTTCTCGCGGGAATTTCCCGGCGTGGACCATAAACCAGAAGAAATGAGCGATGAATTGGCCGACGCATTTGTCGATAAAATCTTTTTTGAGCCGGATCCCCCCCATCATCTCAAGGCGCCGCCCCTTGGCAAGATCCGCCAGCTCCCACAGAAGACGCAGGAAGGCCGGCATGTGCTCAAAATAGTCGGCGCCGATCCCTTGGTAGTCGTGGGGCAGCTCAGAAAACCCTTTTGCCCGCAAAAAACTTTTAATATAGAAGCAAAAGGAAGTGTAGCTGCGGATTTTGGTCATCCCAAAATTTTTCGAAAGGATCAGGCTTTTGGCTGTTTGATACGTAAAGGAGCGGGGATCGGTATTTCCGTTCCCCCGCCAAACCGTGTTTTCGCTGATCAAGCCGGCAGCCTTTTTGATGCAATAGCGTCCGACGGAATCACAAAGAGGGTTGATGAAGCCGTCGACCTTGCCGATCGCGGCCTCGGCCTTTTTGATTTCTTCTCGTTGTTGGAAGAACTGCTGGGTTTTCGGGATATGCCCGGCCGGCGCCAAAAATATAGCCATTTTTTCTCCCCTCCTCTTCTGGTTGTCTGCTTCCAGCTTACGCCAAAGCGCCTATTTTTTCAAGAAAAAAAGCCCCGCTTGAAAAAGCCGGGGCTGGGCGACTGTCAATTTTCCTTTTGATGAAAGTCCGGATGGACAGGGAAGTAATAATATTGAGAAAACCAAAAGGAGGGCCTCCATGGCCAAATTCGCAAAAACAACAGCTGGCAATGCCCAGCCTGTCCATGATCTTGAAGCGCTTCTCAAGGATTTCCGGGAGAAACAGCTGAAAATTTCTCAAATCGAAGCGCAACGGGACGCTGATCTTGAAGAAATCAAGACCTGCGCCCAGCGGGAAATCGACACGGAAACGGCAGAGCTTGAAAAAACGGCGCGGCTGGTTCTCGCCTATGCCCAGCAGAACTTTGAGACGCTCACCGAGCACGGCAAAAGAAAGTCGGTCGAACTGGCGCCGGCCCAAACCGTTCTCAAGTGGTATCTGACCCAGCCGGAAGTGAGATGCAGAAAACCGGAGAAAGAGGTGGTGGAGGCTCTCAAAGCCAAAGGCCTCAACGACCTTCTGCGCTTTCCGGATCCCGAGCTCAACAAGAACGCCATCAAAAAAGACATTCCAGAAACGGACAAGCTCGGCCTGTTTGATTTCGTGAAGAAGCATGTCTTCAAGATAGTCACGGACCACGGCGAATATCCGATCACGCTGAAGACACTGAAATACCCGTGGACCGGATAGGAAAAAGGCGCCCCTCGCGGCGCCTTTCAAAAAAGAAAAAGGCTTGGAGACGCTGTCCAAGCCGGGGGATTGCTGATTGTTTTTACCGTCGCCTTTTCAATTTCAGAAAATGATCGCCCAGGGCCGCCGATGATTGACCAAATAGCGGGCCGCGTCGCTCGCTTCCAGGCGCCACTTGGGTATCCACACCGTCCGTCCGTTCCTTTTGATCGGGTCGCAAAAATATTTGAGCACCTTCTTGCTGTTTTCAAGAAGCGCCGCGCAGGTTTCGCATTTTTCCTCTCCGCAGACGTGCTCAAAGATGACCTCAAGCGGCGTCTTGAGAAGCGCCGCCAAATCCTTCTTCCCGTGCGACGGACAGACCAGATACGCCCGGATGATATGCTCGGCATACGGCTCTTCGGCCAGTTTTTCGGCGAAAAATTTCCGGATCTGTTTCTCACGGCCGTATCTGCGCAATAAGCTTATCTTTTCAAGGTCCATAAAATGCCTCCTCGCTGTTGTTTTCTATTACTACGCAAATGCCGAAAAATCCGCGCGCCCAAAAAAAGCCTCGGGACTGGAACACCCGAGGCCTTTTGGCTGACAGTTCAGTTCGTAAATATTAATATACCGTGAAGATGTTGTCACCGGTAAAGGCCCCGGTTTCCCAAGCATTGTTGACCTTGTTTTTGTAGCTCATGACAAGAGTATAATTTCCCTGCGCCCATTTTCCATAGACGAGCTTGAATCTGATCCGGAGATTCGCACCAGAATTTTTGACGCTCGAAACTTTCATCTTCCGGCCGTTCACGCGGACCGACGCCCAGCTCTTTTTGGCTTTTTTGGCCAGGTTGAATTTCTGGATGATCAAGGTCTCCCGCCGGCTCTTCGATTTCTTTTTGGCGTAGGGAAGGCTCGCCGGGGTGAGGGTGAGCAGGCTGTCCGCGTAGCGCGAAAGGGTGAAAGGACTCACGGCGAGCGTCGCGCTCGTGAATCC
>DATGZC010000032.1:0-6296 GCA_035297345.1 Bathyarchaeia archaeon | reverse complement strand
GTATTGGAAATAATAGAATATCGGTCCAAGCCGCACAAACGTTCCCGCGGCTCGCGGTCCGAGGAGCGGCAACTGGGAAGGACCGTTCTGAACAGCGTCTCTGACGAGCGATGCATCCCGCGCCTGGTCCATGCCGAAATGCAGCCAATCGGAAAAATGATAGACGCGAATTGCAACGGCAAAAACAACAATCAAAGCCAGGATTATACAGACCCAATTTTTTCTCAAAAATTCCTTCATTACTCCACAATCGTAGCAAGAAACGCCCGAAAAATCAAAAAATCCCCCGCTTCGGGGGACTTTTGAAAGAAAACTTTTCCTAATTACATAACCGCGTCTTTGAGCTTTTTCAAAACCTTCGCTTTCAGGACGGTTTTGGCCGGGATGCTGATTGATGCTCCGGTCATCGGGTTGCGGCCCATGCGGGCGGCCCGGTGCTTCTTCTCGACCTTCACAAGGCCGGGAATTTCGACGGCTTCTTTTTTGACCGTGGCTTTCACGATCTCGGCCATCTCATCAAGGACCATCACAACGTCCTTTTTTGCCAGTTGCGTCTTTTCAACCAGCGCGTCCACGAGTTCTTTTTTCTTCATGGTTTTCGTATTAATTATGATGTTAGTGATTTCGACTTTCAAATACTATCAAAATACTGGCTTTTTTGCAATGTCTTGTCAAGAGGCGCAAAAAAAGTTGAATATTTGGTAGCCCCAAGGGGAGTCGGACCCCTCTTTTTAGGATGAAAACCTAATGTCCTAACCGATAGACGATGGGGCCAAAACGGATAGTACAAGACAAATGATAGCAGAAAATACTGAATTAGTCAACAAAAGGCGCAAAGGGAGTAGGCTTTATACATTATACTTTATGCATTATACTGAACATATGAATATTCTTGCCATCGAAACATCCTGCGATGAAACAGCTGTTGCGCTGATTGAAGCGAAAAACAACAAATTTCGAGTCATTGAAGATCTTGTTTCTTCTCAAATTAAAATCCACGCGCCTTTTGGCGGTGTCGTGCCGAATTTGGCCGCCCGCGAGCATCTCAAAAATCTGCCGCTTATGCTCAAGAAAACTCTGGCGAAACACAAAATTACTTCAAAAAATATCGATCTGATCGCTGTCACGCAGGGTCCGGGACTGATCCCGGCGCTACTGATCGGGACAAATTCTGCAAAAGCCTTGGCTTATGCCTGGAAAAAGCCGCTGGTCGGAGTACACCATATCGCAGGACATATCTATGCCAATTTCATCCAAAGTCCGGCTTTTTCCTTTTTCGAGCAAAGCTCTCAAAATTCCACAAAGCCGGACTTTTCGAAATTAAAGTTTCCGATATTAGCGCTGGTTGTTTCCGGCGGCCATACCCAGCTGATTCTGATGAAAAAGCATATGGATTTCAAAATTGTCGGCGAGACGTTGGACGATGCGGCAGGCGAAGCTTTTGACAAAGTGGCAAGAATTTTGAGTTTAGGATATCCAGGAGGCCCGGCTGTTTCAAAAATAGCAGATGAATATCGACGTTCGGCTAAAGCTCGGCTTTTTCCTTTTTCGAGCAAAGCTCTCAAAATTTCTCAAAGCCAAGCTTTGCCTAGGCCCATGATCAATTCTAGCGATCTCAATTTTTCATTTTCGGGACTCAAAACGGCTGTGCTGTACGTAGTCAGAGATAATCCCAAAATTTTGAAAGATAAGAACTTGAAAGCCGCCCTTTGCGCTGAATTCCAACAAGCAGTGATTGATGTCCTGGTCGGGAAGACTTTGAAAGCCGCCAAAAAATACAACCCAAAAAGCATTTTACTCGGCGGCGGAGTATCCGCAAACAAGGAATTGCGCGCTCAACTCGGCGAAACGGTAAAAAATAATTTTCCAAATACGCTATACAAAATACCTGATACCCAATACTCCCTCGACAATGCCGCCATGATTGCCATCGCGGGATATTTCAAATATAAATTGGCAAAAAACAAAAAGAAATTTTCGACCAGTTGGAAAAGCTTAGAAGCAGATGCGGGACTAGAGCTAAACTAAATTTAACAATCCTCCCCTCCTCAGTTGAGGAGGGGCTGGGGGAGGTGTTGTGATAATGCAGAAAACTCTCAACACCCCTCTGTCCTTCGGACATCTCCCCTCATCTGAGGGGAGAAGGATAAGAAAAATATCATAAAATGCGCAACATCCTTAAAATAATCATCCTGGCCGCAATTTCGGCCGCTTTTGCCATTGTTGCCGAACAATTGGTCGCCACTGCGGCAAGTGTTTTTTGGCAGAGAGAAATTGTTCTCGAATCATATATGCATATCACGTGGTTCCTGGCCCTTTCGGCGGTCATAGAGGAAATTTCGAAATATTGGGCAATATATTTCGTGATCCGAAAAAATTTCGGAATCGAAAAAATGAAATTTGTCGTCGCCTCCCTTCTTTTGGGCGCCGCCTGGGGGATATTTGAAATAGGATTAGTCCTGTTTTCCGATCAAAATTCTTTGGCCGCCTTCCGCTATGGAAATCGGGAAATCCTGTTTTCTTTTGCCGCCATCGCCGCGCTCCACGCTCTCACTGCCTTCCTCATGGGCGTCTTCATATCCGCCGGCACTTTTTCGGGAAAATTCAAACAGCTGAAAATTCTTTTCTTCCCCGTGCTTATCCACTTGCTTTTCAATTTTCTCCTCATCCAAAAAAGCAATTTCACCAACTTCTTGATCATCTTTTCGCTCGGCATGTTCCTCGTCATAGGAATATCCATTCTGGCCTTCAAAGCAAAAAAACTTGCCTAATCTCAAAACTGGCTTTATACTGAAAACATCAACTATCATTAGCCTCAAAACAAACCTATGAAAGAGAAAAAATCATTTTTTGAACGGCTCACCGGGTCCAGGAATATGCCGGAAAACGAATCCTACAGAGAGCAAAGCCAGTCTTTCAACTATCCCCCGCAGTCTCCAATGGGCGGACATCCGATCCAGACCCAAAACTTCCAGCAGGAAGAATATGCCGTCGAACCGACTCCGCAACCTGCCGCGGCCGAACAGGATGAAAATTGGGGCGGTGATTCCGAAGGACAGCTCACGATCGATGTCTATCAGACCGACAATGAAATCGTCATCAAGTCGACCATCGCCGGCGTAAAACCGGAAGACCTCGACGTTTCCATCAACAACGATATGGTGACCATCCGGGGAGACCGCAAGAACGACGAAGTGGTCGAAGGCGAAAACTATTATTACCAAGAATGCTATTGGGGAACTTTTTCAAGATCAGTAATTCTTCCCGTAGAAGTGATCGCCGACAAGGCTGAAGCCCAGATGAAAAACGGCATCCTCACCATTCGCCTCCCCAAAGCCGACACCACCAAAAGCAAACGGATCCAAGTCCGCGGGTTCTAAGCGAAAAACATTTCCATTGTTTCACAAATTTCGAAAAACAGGCCAATTGGCCTGTTTTTTGTACTCCCTTGCATTTTCCGCCCTTTTTCCCTACATTATATGCACGAGGAGGCCAAGCAGGGAGGGCTTGGTTTTTCTGTTGCTTTGAAAAGTAAATACAAAAAAATCTGACGGAGGATACAGAAATGATTGGAAGGTATGAAACATTAAACATGCGGCGAATTTGGTCAGAAGAAAATAAGTGTCAAAAATGGCTCGATGTAGAATTAGCCATTCTTCAGGCCAAAGCGAGGCTAAATATCATACATTCTGATATCTTCTCCAGAACGACTCGACAAGCAAAATTCACTCTGGAGCGCATCGACGAGCTCGATCTGAAAATCCATCACGACCTTCTTGCCTTCGTGCAAACTGTACAAGAAAACCTGGACGCAGACCTGCGCTCATACTTTCATCAGGATGTAACGAGCTACGATACACAAGAACCCGCAACCGCTTTGCTTATAAGGTCATCCATCGAGGTTATTTTCAGATCGTTAAACGCCCTCATGGACGAGGTTAAGAGAAAAGCGTTGAAATACAAACATCTCGTCAAGATCCACCGAACTCACGGCCAGCATGCCGAGCCAACAACTCTAGGTCTGGAATTCCTCTGGTGGTATGATGCTCTCGAGCGTCAGGCGGATAACCTCGACAGCGCTTACAAAGAAATAAGAGCATCGAAAATATCCGGCGCCGTTGGCACCTACGCCGGTGGGCTATCTCCGGAAATCGAAGCTCAGGCACTTGGAATTTTAGGCTTGAGCCAGGCAAAAGCATCCGCGCAAATTCTCTTGCGCGACCGCCATGCCCAGGTTATGAATGCACTGGCAATCCTGGCCGGGGTGCTAGAACACATCTCTCTCAATCTCCGCCTCATGGGTCAAACTGAAATCTGCGAAGTGCAAGAGCCTTTCGGTAAAAGCCAAAAAGGTTCTTCGCGGATGCCGCATAAGAGGAACACCATCCTTTCTGAAAACCTCTGCGGCCTGGCGAGGATAGTTCGTAGCAACGCCGCCGTTGCGCTGGAAAATATTCCCACCTGGAGCGCCCGGGATATTTCTCACTCCAGCGCCGAAAGGATTATTTTCCCCGATTCATTTCACGCGGTTGATTTCATGCTCTTGAGACTTATCAAAATTTTTCAGGGATTGGTGGTCAACGAGGAAAGAATTACCGAAAATTTAAACATGACCCGGGGCAATATCTTCTCTCCGGAAGTCAAAGAGCTGTTGATGGCTATCGGTACTGACCCTGAAGCTGCTTATCGCATCAGCCAGCAGACAGCGTTTCAGGCATGGGAGGAGAACAGAAACTATCTCGATGTTTTATTGAAAAGCGACCAAATTCCCGAAGAGCTGAAGGGAGGAAAACTGCAAGCAGCCTTCGACATGACTCAGAAAGTCCGCTACGTTGACGAGGTATTTTCACGCTTCAAGATGTAACCCACGGCCCTGCGCAAAGCGGGCTAAAAAATCGAGGGAGGAAAATAAATAATGCAGAAAGAGAAACCGAAAGTTAAGGATGTTCGACTTTCATGCGGCAGCTCGAGCGATCGAAAATTCGCCAATCTGATGATTCCGATTTTTCAGTATTGCGGAGTCACCTACGGTGTTTCTGATCTGTCCTGTCATCGTCATGCTGGAAAAGGCGGATTCGACAAGCAAGTCCGCGGATACAAAGAGTCCGTCGTTGCCGTTATTGGCGGCCATGCCCTCCACAAAGTAGGTGCTATCAAGGCTCTCTATCAAAGCGACGGGCGCTGGCAACAAATTGTCTTGGGCGTTCCCATCGATGGAACTGCCCGCGATTCGATTGAAGGCCTCCCATTTGGAGTATTTCCTCTCACAGCCGGCTACAACCGCGAGCACCCTGAATCCAGTATCAAAAACCATGCGCTCGCCGTTGTCCAGCTGATCGGCCTTCGCAGGCCCGAGGTGCTCGCCAAGTTGAATGATTATTGGCAAAAAGAAATTGTCGATGCCAAACCCCGGCAGCCCGAAGTATCTCTGGATGAAAAGGGTTTAGCAGTATTACCTCAAAAAAAATAACCCTTGCGCGAAAGCCGGGGGAAAATCCTGAAGGAGAAAAATACTTATGCAAGATTATGGCCCTCAAGTATTGCAACAGCTCAAAGTCTTGGGTCCGACGCATAGCGGAAAGGTACGAGACATCATAGATCTCGGCGACCATCTACTCATTCTCGCGTCTGACCGCATGTCCGCGTTCGACGTGATCATGAACGAGCCTTTTCAAGACAAAGGCCGCATGCTCACGCAACTGTCAGCATTCTGGTTTGAGAAAACGCTTGAGCTGATTCCCAACCACGTAATTTCTATGGACGTGTCCGACTTCCCGGCCGAATGTCATCCTTTCGCCGAAGCATTGCGCGGACGCTCTATGCTTGTCCGAAAATGCAACCCACTTCCGGTGGAATGCATCGTTCGCGGCTATTTGGCCGGATCAGGATGGGCCGAATACACAAAAAACGGTACCATCGCTGGACTGAAATTGCCTCCGGGTCTCATTGAATCTCAAAAACTTCCAAAATCGGAATTTACTCCCTCAACTAAAGCGGAATTGGGACTCCATGATGAGAATATTTCCTTTGCTCGCATGGCCGAAATTATCGGTCCGAAGATCGCCTATCAGGTCAAGGAAATCAGCCTTGCCATATACGCTTTCGCTCAAGCTTGGGCTGAACCCCGCGGCATCCTCATCGCCGACACGAAATTTGAGTTTGGCCAAGCAGAGAATGGCGACCTGTTTCTCATCGACGAGGTCCTGACTTCAGATTCTTCCCGCTTTTGGCCCAAAGAAGATTACCGTCCTGGCGGGCCGCAAAAAAGCTACGACAAACAGTACTTGCGGGACTTT
>DATGZC010000031.1:0-10196 GCA_035297345.1 Bathyarchaeia archaeon | reverse complement strand
CCCCTCGGGAGGCGAAACGATGAATTCAACATTCAAAGGCGGGAACAACGATCGCTGGTTTGAGTATAAGGTCTTTCTCACTTCGAATGACCTTTCTGCCGCACCTTCGGTTTCGAGCGTGACGGTCGTCTATGTCGTGAACTCCCCGCCGCAATTTGACCCGTCTTTCGGCACGAATGGGGTTTCTATCAGCCAGGTTTCTGATTCCGGAGATGCCAACTGGGGCAAAATGAAAATTCAGTATGCAATTGAGGATCCGGACGCGACTTCAGGAACGGTCACCAAGGACTATATCACACCGACTTTTGAATATACCTTGGATGGCGGAAACAATTGGTTGGACGTCAATCTGGCGAACGTCACGTTCGGTGCAGCTCCTGCGGGCGGAGGCATCGCTGACAGGAACAGCGATGGAACGTTGGAAAACAAAGTTCTCGAAGGCGGTTTTCTCACCTACGTCGCATATTGGAACGCAAAAACGCAAATTCCCGAAACCTATTCAAACGACGTTCAAATTCGAGTTTCCATAACTGACAATGAGCTGGCAAACAGCAACGCTCAAGCCATTGGGAAAACGACGGCGCTCGACGTGAAGACGCCGGCCGTCGGCGCGCACCCGCTTTTGGTCGATGCGACAACCGCTCCGGCGACCGTCACGTTGTCTTCGACGGATGATTCAACTCTCAAGATGAATGTGAATCTCACCAATACTTTTCCTTCTGCGCTTTCAACCGCCTATGCGTCATCCACAACTGTTCCGCTTCTCACCAATCCCGATACGGTCTATGCTGAATTTCAGGATATTTTTGGAAATACGACCCCCGTCTATTCCGCCGCCACTCCTGAAACACCGACTGCCGTTATGATTCAAGACACTTCCAACATGCTTGTAACTCCGCACGAATATCGCCTGTTCACCGCCTGGAAAATTGCTGATCCGGCGACTCCGGTTTTTGCCCATTACAATGTTTACCGGTCCACCTCTTCGGGCGGGACATATGATCTGATCGGAACATCGGACGTACGCGCGGCCAACTACTACGGCGATTCAAGCGCCGTGTACAACCAGCATTATTTCTACAAAATTGCGACGCAGGATGCGGACGGAAACATCTCATGTTATTCCTCCAGCGCAGATGGAAAAGCTGACGGGATTCAGGACGAAGGCGAAGGTGGCGGCGGGACATTGCCTGATTCCCCCCCTGTCATATCGAACGTTGCGTCTTCGCATCTAGACACAACTCAAGCGACGATCACCTGGGATACGGACGAACTTTCCAATTCGGAAGTTGGCTACTCGACCACTTCTGGAAATTTCGGTACTGCGGCCACAAACAACTCATACGTCAACAATGATGGAAGCGTCGGAAAGCATTCAGTCGTTCTCACCGGACTCGCCCCAGACACCACGTACTATTTCGAGACGATCTCCAGTGATGCGTCCGGAAATGAGACGACCGACGATAACGGAGGTCCGGGGTATTCTTTCGCGACTGATCCCGGTCCGGCCATTTCAGGCGTTCTGGTGAACGAAGTCGACAACAATGAGGTCAAGGTAGCTTGGAAAACAGATGTCGCTTCTGATTCGAAAATCATATACTCGGATCAAGCTGATCTTTCCAATCCTGTCACGGTCGAAGATTCCGAAGCGCTCACCGTTCACGAACTCACGCTCTCCGGCCTGGATGCCGAAAAAAAATACTACTTTCTTGTGAAATCGGAGGATTCGGAAAATCAGATTGCGACTGATGATAACGGAGGAGCTTACTATGCATTTACAACTGCGCTGGATGAATCCGATCCGGTTATAAGCGCGGTCACCGTTCCTCTTGTTTCTCAAGACAAAGCCGTAATCACTTGGACGACCGATGAGCCGTCGACCTCTCAAGCCAGCTATGGGAAAACGCACATCCTCTCTTCTGCAAGCGCTGTCAATACAATTCTTGGAGAAAGCCATTCTGTCATCCTGACGGATCTTGATCCGGAAACAGACTATTTCTTCAAGGTGAAATCCATCGATATCAACGGAAATGAAACTGAAGATGCAGAATTGAGTTTCACGACTTTGAAGGACACTGAATATCAGCACGATCCGCTCACTGTCATCATCAACGTTTCCGACCCGCCCTCTGTCGTTACCGACACCAAAGCCGTCATCACCTGGGACACCGACCAGCCTGCGAATTCGACTGTTGAATACGGGACCATCAGCGGGAATTATAACGAAGTGCCGGTCGTCGACGACAGCCTGGACATGCACCATTCTGTCGCTTTGAGCAGCCTCCTTTATCAAACCACCTACTATTTCAAAGTGAGTTCCGAGGACAATCTCGGAAATGCGGTCGGGTCGATCGAATATTCTTTCACGACCCTCCCCAAGCAAGTGGACGATACTTCCGGCGGAGGAAGCGAAACGTCGGCGGCTCCTCACATTTCGAATATCAAAAAATCAAAAATCACGGCCAATTCCGTGACGATCACTTGGAGCACCGACAAGGTGACTGACGGAAAAATTCGATACGGGCTCGATGACAAATACGGACAGGCGGCGGCAGAGGACATCACCGCTTCCGATGTGGCTGAGTATGATACTTCGCACGAGATCATCATGACGGGCTTGCTCGCCAATACGTCATATCATTTCTCGGTGGTTTCGACGGACGCTGACGGCAACATCGGCACCTCCGGCGACAATACTTTTTCAACTTCGGCCATCGCTGCGCTTTCGGGCCTTTCGGTCACAAACATCACTTTGAACTCGGCGGTTGTGAACTGGGAGACGGCCAATCCGACATCCTCGGTGGTCGATTATGGCTTAACCACCACCTATGGGAAGACAGCGTCCAATGCTGCAAGTACAAATACCCACAAATTGGAACTTGCCAATCTTTCGCCGGCCCAAACCTATCATCTTCGAGTGAATGGAATCAACAAGAAGGATGCCACCGCGAGTATCGTTTCAGATGACTACGTCTTCGCAACGTATGCTCCTCCCAAACTTGAAAATTACAACGTGCAAGAGGTGACTGACAATTTTGCCAAACTCATTTGGAAAACCAACATCCCGACCGATTCTCTCGTCCAATATGTCAACAAAAGCAGCGGAGAGAGCGGAACGCAGGGCGTCCCTGAGCCGACAGCCGATCATGAGCTGGCAGTTTCCAATCTAAAGCCGGGGACCGAATATGAATTGAAGATCACCGGCACGGACGTGAACAAAAACAGCTTCACTTCCAATCCTTTCACGCTGACCACCGCTCAAGACGCTGTTCCTCCCCAGGTCTCCCAAGTGAAAACGGAATCATCGCTGGCCGGCGGGAAGGAAGACAAGGTCCAATCGATCATATTTTGGAAAACCGACGAACCTTCGAGCTCTCAAGTCCGCTTCGAAGAAGGAATAAGGGCCGGCGATTCATTTTCTCAAGAATCGAAAGAGGATGGCAATCTCACGACCAACCATATCATCGTCTTGACCAATCTGAAGTTGGGAACGGTCTATCATTTTATGGTTGTCTCAAAAGATGCCTCGGGCAACGAAACTGTCTCGGACAATTTTACCTTGCTCACCCCGCAAAAAACTCAGTCGATCATCCAGCTGATCATTGCCAACTTCGAACAAACATTCGGCTGGATCCGAAAAGTGGGAGACTAGCCGAATGAAGTCCGGCTTCCAGTCTATACTTATGCTATAATTCCAATCATGGACTCTCCATTTTTCAATCAAAAAGAAAACAAAATTACCGATATTCAAAAGCCGGCCGCGGCTGATAGCCGAGCGTGGGAAGATATCTCCGTTGATGCAATAGGCCCGCCTTCTCCGGAGATCATCAAAGAAGATTCTGCTGAAGTCAATGCAGACGGACGGGTTGTTTTCATAAAGGATCTCAAGGTTGTTTATAATGCCGGAAAAACCAATGAGGCGCGCGCTTTGAACGGGATAACCTTGGAAATATATCCGGAAGAGTATGTCATGTTTTTCGGTCCGTCAGGTTGCGGGAAATCCACCCTTCTCAACGTCATCGCAGGTCTCGAAAATCCGTCGGAAGGGACGGCGTCGGTGGCCGGACAGGATCTGGGACAGCTTTCTTCCAAAAAAATGGCGGAGTTTCACCGGAAAAAAATCGGGATGATCTTTCAGGCCTACAACCTCATTCCGACGCTCAACGTCCTGGACAACATCATTATTCCCCAGATCTTCGAACGGGTGAACTCGAAAAAAAGAAAGGAGCGGGGAAGAGAATTGCTCCAAAGGCTTGGCTTGGAAGATTTTGCGCGGCGTCTGCCGCAGGAACTTTCCGGAGGCCAGCAGCAGCGGGTCGGCATTGCGCGGGCGCTCGTCAACGATCCGGCCATTATCCTTGCGGATGAGGCCGTCGGAAATTTGGACAGCGAATCGGCCGAGAATGTTTTGCAGATCCTTTCGAAGCTGAACATCGATGACAAAAAAACGATCATCTCCGTCACGCACAATCCTGAACATCTCTTCTATGCGGACCGGATTTTCTATATGAAAGACGGGATGGTCATCAAGACCGAAGTCAACCGCGACAAGAGAAAAATTCCGGAGAAGAAAAGGGAGGCGGGAGAAGAAAAAAAAGAGAGGACGGAACTCGATCTCTTGCTCCAGGCCTATCCAGATCTTTCGGGGATGCAGCTCCATACCATGCTTGCGCCTTTCAAAGCCAAAATTTTGGCGAACTATTTGATCAGCCGGTTTGAACAAAATGAGATCGAATTTTTGGAAAAAATCATCACCAGCCGGCTCTTGGGCCAGTTGGATAAAAAGGGTCTTCTGGAATATCTCATGCGGCCTGCGGAAAGCGCCGGGCTGGGGCTGGGCAAGCAGACCGCTGAAAAATATTCCGAAATAATCGAGGAAGTTGTCGAGCGGGCGGAATTCATCCGGCAAGAAAGGCCGCATCTCAGGGAGGGGCAGGCGGATCCGATCCATCTGACCATCGAGGCGCTGAGAAAATCTTTGATGGATAGCTATGCCGGAGATCTCGGCATCGACCAGGTGACGGCGCTCGACAAAGGCATCGAATACCGCCTGCTTGGGAAGATCAGCAGCCTTGAGTTGCGCGAATATTTTGATCGGCCCTTCAAAGACGGCGGGGTCGGATTGAACCGCAAAACCGCCAAGAAATTTGCCAAGAAATTGGAAATCATTTTCTTGACCGAATACGGCCAAAGTGAAGAATAATGGAAAAAATCCTATGTTTGTTCTGGACAACATAAAACTGGCTACGCGAAACTTCAAGACGAGAAAATTGAGGACCTTTCTCACAATTCTCGGCATCAGCGTCGGCATCGGTACGATTCTTTTTCTTGTCTCGCTCGGGTACGGTCTTCAGAAGATCCTCATTGAGCGTCTGGCCACCTCGGACACATTGCTCACTCTTGACGTGAGTGCCGCCAATACGACGATCATCAAAATTGACGATGCTTTCATCGGCGATATGAAAAATATCCCCAACGTCGTCGAGGTCAGTCCGCAAAAATCAGTCTTTTCCGAGCTCAAAATCGGGGATATTTCGAGCAACATTTCTTTTTCCGCGGTGAACAATTCGTTTTTTCACTTGAGCGGCTTGAATCTTTTGAAAGGAGAAATGTTTGGGAATGACAAAGACAACAAAATCATTGTTTCCACCGGCTCGCTCAAATCTCTTGGGATGGATGACCCCGTCGCGGCGCTCGGCAAAGAAGTGACGCTGACTCTCATCGTTCCGCAGAATACCTCCAGCGATGAAAAAGAAATGAATATGGAAAACACTTTGGTGCCGCTCGATGGAAGCTTTGTCATCTCGGGGATTGTGGAAGACGATGCCTCGAGTGCGGGATATCTGCCGATCGGGTGGGTGGACAGCTCAGTCGTTCCGAACTTCGATAGCGTGAAAGTGAAAGTGACGGACCAGAACAGCTTGGATCCCGTCCGGTCCGTGATCATCGACAAGGGGCTGGCGGTTTCTTCACTGTCGGACACGGTCGATCAGGCGAGCAAGATTTTCAACGTGGTCCAGATCGTCCTCTCGCTTTTCGGAATCATTGCTCTCATCGTGTCCGCGATCGGAATGTTCAATACGATGACCATTGCACTTCTCGAACGCACCAGCGAAATCGGGATTATGAAATCGCTGGGCGCTTCAAACCGGGAGATTCAATTTTTGTTCTTGACGGAATCGATCCTCATCGGTCTTTTGGGAGGCCTCGGAGGGATCCTCATCGGAAAGCTGGGAACGTGGGGATTTGATTATGGATTTTTTCTTTTGGCCAAAAGTTTCGGCGGACAAGCGATTAATATTTTCTATACCCCGACCTGGTTCATTCTTTTCATCATCGCTTTTTCCGCGATCGTCGGGTTCATCACCGGAGTCTATCCGGCCCGCCGCGCCTCCCGCCTCAACGCCCTCACAGCTTTGCGGTACAAATAATCAAAAAATAAACAATAAAACAAAAATATGCGTGAAAAAAAAATACTGGCCTTCCTGACGCTCGCAGCTTTTTTTCTCGGCGGATTGTCCGAAGGCGCCCAGGCCAAAAAGAGCTATCGTGCGACGCGAAGTTTCACGGTATCGGGAGACCAAACCAATCCGGACGCGACAATCACTTCGATCGGCGGCATTTCTTCAACGGACTATTTCTACCGCCAGGCGGATTTTCCCGGACTCAAGATGGATGATCCTTTTTCTATGCGGGTCTTTTTGAAAAATGATCCTACTGACGGATTCGAAGAGGAGAGCTGGAGCTCCTGGGACCGCTATTTTGTGACGGCCGGAAATCTTTGGCTTTATTACGGTTCAAACAACACCTGGGGCGGAAACACCACCTACAGCGACTATGCCACCGGTGACTACCGCTATTCCAGCTATTTCGGCGGCGTGCAAAAAAAGAAACGGAAACATGGCGTCTTCAAAACATATTCTTTCCATCCGACGGGCGACAATACCGACGCGGACGCGGATATCGTTCCCTATGACTACGCTCCCAATTCGCATTATTATTATCGGAAAGTCGCCGTGCCCGAACTTATGATGAGCAACTTGGCTGATTTTCGCGTGTTCAAAAAAGAATCCACGTATGAAGGGTTCAGTGCACAATCATGGATGCCGGTCATGGACGACTATTTCATCACCGACGGATATTTGTATATGACCTATGGATACAAGAACGGCAACTCCAATTTCGTCCCGATGAACGACACCAACTTCCGTGTCTTCGTCTATAACGACGGGAAGAAGAAAAAAAACAAGCTGAAAAAACAATACGTCAAAATGTACAATTTTTCGACGCCGGCGAGTGAAAGCGGGGCCGACAAAGTCGCTTTTTTCAGCGGGGATGGCTTCACATCGACAAGCTATTACAAAAAGCAGGCCGTCTCCGGCGCGCGGATGGCGAACTTTCCGAATATCCAGGTGATGAAGAAAAACAATTTTCCTTCCGGATTCTCTGAAGAATCATGGTCGCCGCTGAATTACACGATGACGGACGGGAACATTTGGATTGAATATGGATACAAAATGGACGAAGATCCCTTCACAGATTCAGGCGTAGGCGACTACAGAATATTCCGCTATCGATAAAAATCTCATCTTCATGAAAGATTAATAATTCATAAAAGTAGAAATATATAGTGACGCGACTAAAATAGATGCGAACGGGAGGAATAATTGTGGAAAAAGTACCGAAATTGGAACCGAAACTGGAGCTCGTCGGCGACGATTACGTCGTCAGCGACATCGGCGATTACATTGTGTCTTATCTCGCCCTCGATGATGAATCACAAAATTTCCTCTTGCTTCTCCAGGGAAAGAACCCAAAGGACTACCGATTGTGTGTCGGTAGCGCAGAAAAAGGATTGACCGAATGCAAAATAACAGACGTAGATTTGTACGAAGACAAGGAGCTGGATACTTTGCTCGGCCTTCCGGAGCATCCTTCTTTGCCCGGCATCGGATTGCTGACCGTGCCCAAGGAAATCGGCCGTTTGCCGACGCTTTCGAGCGTTGGCGGCAAGCGGTCCCTGAAATTGAAAAGATTTCGCATCAAATAGTCTCGCGTCGCAAGAGGAGGGGCAGGTTCTTTTTTGAGAGCTTGCCCTTATTATTATCCCAGGTGAATTGAAAAAGGCTTGCTCATCGATGAGACAAGCAAGCCCGTAAGGGTCTGATTTGCATGATATTCAAGCCAGATTTTTTTCCCGAATTACGCTCATGAGGCCTTCGCTGTACTCGCTTATTGTAAACGTCGTTTTCCAGGAAGTGTGTCCCGTGAGGACGATATTCGGATGTTGGTCGATTGATTCAAGCATCCTTTCGCCGTACTCCCGCAGGATCTCTTTGCGGGAAGCATCGAGAATCGTCATCACATCCGGGCGCACGATGGCAAAGGCGATCGTTTCGACCATGTTCATGATTTGCGGTCGGATGTTGTTGACGATGAGAGCGTGGGGAGCGGCTTGGCTCAATACGTCGATTCCGATATAGTTGTCGGTCACTCCCGGGAGGTGGGCGACGGTGATGACAATTATGTCGGCCTTGAAAGCTTCGTTCATCGGAACGAACGGAATTTTGGTATTTTCCGTGAATTCGGGGTTTTCTTTCCTGCCGCTAAAAAGAATATGCCCGAACTTCTGGCTAGTTTGGCATTTGATCAGAATATTTTTTCCCAGGTTGCCCAGGCCGATCACCGCCAATTTTTCATTGAGTTGATAAAACGGTGCGAAAAAAGGAAGTTCGTGCTGCCGCCCAGCGGCCCTTTTTTTCAAAAGAGTCAGGTCGCATATCTGCTGGATAGTCGTTTCGACAACCGCGTGGATCCCGCCGCCGGAAGAGTAGATGGGAATTTGGAGCTGGCGGGAAAAATCCAGTGCGGCCCGGTTGTAGATCGGGAAGGGCTCCATCCCCAAAAAGATATGCCACTGAACTTCCGGGCAGCTTTTGAAAATCTGTTCCGTGAGGAACGTTGGCCCTCCATGAATCAAACCGATCGCATCGAATTTTTTCACAAGGTCGCAAAGCTCGACCTCGGAAACGTCATAGTCAACGACGAGCAGATGGAAAGTCTTTTCCAGCCAGCTCGCCGCCGGGCCTGTCAGCAGTTCCGGGCCGGTCAAAACAACTTTTTTCTTCTTCTTCATTTTCAGGGGTCCTCTCTATAATGTATTGTCAAAGAATTTCTTTTCCGCGGAGTTCCGCGATGTGATTTGCCAGCCGCGCGGCGAGCGCTTGCGTTGTGAGCGTCGGGTTTGACGCGCCGCCGGTTGGGAAGACCGAGTTTCCCGCAATGTATGCGTTTTCCAAATCGTGAGCTTTGAGATTTTTGTCCACGACCGAAGTTTTGGGATCGTTGCCCATTCTTGTTGTGCCCATGAGATGCACAAAGAGAGGAGTGCGAAAGGCCTCAGTCGCGCCGGCCGCGGTGAGAATTTTCTCCATTATATCGTACGCGCGCGCGATCATTTTGCGTTCGTTGTTGCCGATCGAAAAAAAAGTTTTGGTGATCGGGATTCCGTGAATATCCTTTTCTCCGGCGAGCTCCACTCGGTTCTGCTCAGCTGGGAGAATCTCGCCGATCATGCCAAGCTGAAGCCAAAAATTGTACTCGCGCATAAACTCCTGCAATCTTTTTCCCCACAATCCGTTTTTTCCGGCTTGGGCGCCGAGGGCGAAACTGATCGGCCGGCCGCAGTAGGGAGCGATTGAAAAGCCGCGCTTGAAATCCTGGGCCGGATCGGTTTCATAAAAATCTTGAGTGATGCTTGTCGTCGGCGGGTTGTGATAGGGATAGAGCGGGTCTTTGAATTTTCCAAAAACGACATGATCCGAGTGGCACATCAGATATTTCCCGACTGTTCGCGAAGAATTGGCGAGGCCGTCCGGAAATTTTTCCGAGCGGTTGTTGAGAAGCAGGCGCGGAGTTTCGATCGCGAAAGCTGAAATGATGAGCGTCCGGCAATCGAGCTCATACTCTTCGCCGTTTTTGATATACGAAACACTCGTCACTTTTTTTCCAGTTGGGTCCAGATTTATTTTCTTCGCCATGGCGCCGGCCACGATTTTTCCGCCGGCCTTGATCCCGCGGGGTATGTACGTCACCAAGGTCGAAGATTTGGCTTTCGGTTTGCAGCCTTGCTCGCAAAATCCGCGATTGATGCACGGCTGGCGGCCGCTCACGGGTTCGGTGATGAGCGCGAGCGG
>DATGZC010000030.1:0-3502 GCA_035297345.1 Bathyarchaeia archaeon | reverse complement strand
ATCAGGAAACGCCGCCGGAGCCAAAGAGACGATCACGTCGGCACTTCTCGGACTCATTCTGGGGCTATGCGCCTGGATAATTCTCGCGAAGATCAATCCGGATCTCGTGAACATGCGAGGGATAACGCAGATAACAGGGGGAGGCATTTCCGGGCAAACACCGCTCGTGAGCGGAGTAGTGGGAAATTATACTGCCGTCAGGCCCAACGGAGACAAGGCGACGGCAACAATGGCCTATATCGACTTAATAAAGAAGTATGCGGCAGAAAAAAGAATCCCCGAGAACATCGCCTTTGGGTTGTTTGCACAGGAAGGAGGGGGAAATCCAAGAGCGGTGAGCCCTGTAGGTGCCCTTGGCTTAGGTCAGCTTATGCCGGCAACGGCCGCAACTCTTGGCGTAAGCGACCCATTCAATCCGGAACAAAACATCAAAGGATCACTCACCTACTTAAAACAAATGTACGACGCAACAGGAAGCTGGGATTCCGCCAATGCAGCTTATAACTGTGGTCTGACCAGGTTCAAGAGTGCTGCTACCTGGGAAAATTTACCTGCTGAAACCAAAGCGCACGTCCCGGCGGTTATGGGCTACGCCAATTGGTACAGTCAACAGAATAGCCAAGGCGCAGGCGTCCGCGTAATGTAAAAAAATGAACAAAAGAATCTTTGCCATTTCGACGCTTGTTCTCGTCCTCCTCACAGGGACGATTTTTGTGTATAATTTTGCCTTCAAAAAATCGGCGCCGCAAACCACCGCGCCGAAAACGAATGACGAAGGAAAAACCGCTCCGACATCGAGCGCTTCAAATTCCGATTCAAAAAAGTCAACCCAAACCGATCAATCCGTCGCTATTGCCGCCATATCAGACACACCTGTCTTCGGCGTGGCGCTCGCCCCGGACGGCAGTTCGATTTACTATTTCGCGGGCGACAACGGGCAAGCGGATCAAATCGATCTTGACGGGAAGCTTGAAAAAGTCCTCTCGACCGAAGAATTTCAAAATATCCAGCAAGTCCTTTGGAACAAGCCGAGAAACAAAGCACTCGTGAAGCGCGCGGGCAATGCAGGAAAATTGAAATTTCTGCTTCTTGATCTCACGCAAAAAACCGTGGTTTCCGTGAAAGACAACGTCGATTCCATTGCTTGGTCGGCTCTGGGGGACAAGCTCATCTACAAATACTATGACGCCCGAACAAAAAAACGCTCCTTGGAAGTCTCTGATCCCAACGGCGCCAACTGGCGAAAGATTGCCGACATCAGCTTTTTTGGAGTGTCCATAAGCCCGATTCCCGGATCATCTGATATCTCTTTCTGGCCGTCACCCGACGCTTTCACATCCGCTTCGGTAAATTCGATAGGCTTCAACGGAGAAAACCGAAAGGAAATTTTGAAAAATCATTTCGGAGTCGATTTTTTCTGGTCGCCGGATGGAAAATCTGCCGCCGTCAGCTATACCGACCAAAAAGGCGGCCACAAAACGGACCTGGCCTTCATGAATACGGACGGAGGCCAGTTCCACTCTCTTGATTTCCCAACCTTCGCCAAAAAATGCGCCTGGTCGGCCGATTCGAAATTTCTCTATTGCGCGATGCCCGGAAATATTCCCGACTCAGCAATCCTTCCCAACGATTGGCAGGAAGGGAAAATCCGAACCGCCGACACCTTTTGGAAAATCGAAAGTGCGACCGGCAAGAAAACTCGCCTGATCGAAGCCGTCAAAATAAACGGGTCTTTCGATGCCTTGAGCCCCTTTCTATCCCAAGACGAAAAAACCCTGTTCTTCACGAACAAGGCGGATGGAAAATTGTATAAGCTCGGCTTATAGAAAATTATTCTGATGCCCTTTCGCTGATTCTCGCGGCACAAAGATTCGCCGCGATTACCCACCAAAATACAAGCGCCAGGTCGTTTCGCCAATAGGTCGTGTCGACCAGTCCGTGAACGAGAATATAAATCATTGTTGCCAAGAATAATATGCCGAGATCGCGACTGCTTTTGATCGCGATTTTATTATCGCTAAAAAAATAAAAGAGTAAAACAATAAAACCAACCAATCCCAGAAATCCCGGCTCAAGCCAAAAGGCCAAAAAGATATTGTGCGGCTCAGGCGCCGACCATTCGAGATACGGTGGAAAATATTTTTGGTATTCGAGATATTTGTTCTGAAAATTGCCCGGTCCGATTCCGAACAGGAGATTGTCTTCAATCATCCGCCCGGCTGATTTCCAAATCATGAAGCGCGATGCGAGAGACGAGCGGTCACCGAGATTCTTGATGTTTTTGTACTTATCAAAGCTGGCCAGGCTAAGCAGCGCCAAAAGAATTGTTGCGGAAATAAACAGGTATTTTTTTTGTGATAATCTACTATACTTAAGCCAAAAAAAGACGGCTAGGGCAACAACAATCGCCGCCCACGCGCCATAAGAAAAAGTCAGAAACAGATTTAGGCCGATGAGCAGAACGCCGAAAAAATACGGCGCTCTGTTTTCTTCTTTTTGGAAGGAAAAAGAAACTCCGATCAGAAACGGCACCGCCAAAAACATCGCCAGCTGATTGGGCGAATCCCAAAAAGCGGCAAGTCGCCCGTCATATGTCACAGCTCTCAGCAATTTATAAACTAAGCCAATTGCTGAGACGGCGGCGCCGGAAAGAAAAATAGCCAGCAAGGATTTTTTCAAAAGACCCCCGTTGTTTTTCAGCGCGTCATAAAAAATAATTCCAAAAACAATCGGAAAGATAAACCAGCCTTTGACCGCGCCGAAGCCGGCATAGAGTTTTTTGTTCGCGATAGTCGACAAAGTGAGGCCGGCGAGAATCAGGACCATGGGTATTTGGTATTTGGTATATAGTATTTGATATTTTTTATTTTTATTAAAAAACCAAAAGAGAAATAAAATGCCAATCAGCAATTCGAGAATGTTGAAAGATATCCAGCCGAATTTTAGTTTAATTAGATAAACCGGCAGAAGAAATATACTTAGCAAAATCAAATAATTTTGAGTTTTAAGTTGTGGCTTTGACATTTGAGTTTTGCGTTTTGAGTTTGGGGGCATTGAGCCCGAACGCAATTATGATTAGAAACAGAGTCAGCACCTGAGGAGAATAGAGCGCCGTATCGAAAACGGAATGGACAGAAAATCCGATCAGTTCTGCAGCGACCCCCAGATTCAGCATACTTCCGTTTTTCATATTGCGCCAAACGGAAACAAGGATAAGGAGCAAAAAAATGACGGCGCTCAATATTCCGGTTTCCGCCGCGATATCAAGGAAAAGATCGTGCGCATATATCGATGATCGATCTGGCGCCGTCGGGTCAATTGCGCGGGCATAATTCCCGAGCCCGACGCCGCCCAGAGGATTGTCGCGGATGATATCGACCGCCTGCACCCAATTCCTATAGCGCTCGGCGTTCGAGCCTTCCTTCGGATTGAAAGAAGAAGCGAACCGCTGGATGATGACATTTGAGTTGAACGCAAAAATCACCACGAATATCATCCCGAC
>DATGZC010000029.1:0-14584 GCA_035297345.1 Bathyarchaeia archaeon | reverse complement strand
AGGAATGAGCGAAGCGAGTCCTCGGCCTAGTCCATAATTGTTTGCCATTTGTTTTGATTTTGAAGAAATTTATCGCTGGATCTATTATACCAAAAAACAGAATATAAAAAAACAGCCCCTCGAAGAGAGGCCTTATTTTATTCTTTCCTTCCGGCAGCTCGAGCATCGGCAGCCGTGGGGTTTGATGTATTCGTCGAAATATTCTTTTCCATAATTGTACGTGAATTCCTCGCCCATTTTTATTCGCTTCACCGTCCAGATGCGGATGCGCTTGGCGTAGACTCGGACTTCGCAGTTCGGCCGGCAGGAATGATTCACATAGCGCGCCGTATTTTTCCGATCGGAGCCGTCGATTGTCCAATGCTTGTCGATTTCAAAAAAATATTTTTTGTCGCTGGCGGCTTCAAATTCCTTTTCATTGAGAATCTTGCCCGTGTACTCGATCACAAATTCTCCTTTTTTGAAAGGCGCCACGGCAAAAAGACCGAGCCCGGAGCTGGATCGTTTCACGCAATATTTCTGTTTTTTTTCCGATGATTTTTCCACCTATTATATAAAAACAAATAAAAACTTTAAAATATTTCAAAATTAAAGAAGGGCCCAGGACGTCGGACCCTCCGGTTCGAAGCGCTAATGCGCTTTGATTAAAAAATTCCCCTATCAATCAGCTCTGCGCTGACGGCATCAATGGCCGATTGGTTGGCAGCTCCGGCAGTAAGCGCATTATAAATCGACGCAATACGCTCTTCCGACATCTGTTTGAGATCTTGTCGGGAAAATTCCTCCCCATCAAAAACCAAAACACTTGGTTTCATCTCTGGCATGTCGCTGCCCTCCTAGGAATTTGAAAATATTTTGTCTAAAAACTATCCTACCACCGACTAAATTTTTTTTCAAGTGTCGAGTATTTTGTTGCCAAAAATCCCGCAAAAAGCTAATGTACACTTATGATTACCGATGAAGTGAAAATAAAGATCCGGGCAGGGAAAGGCGGCGACGGGAGCGTCGCCTTTGAAAAGACCAAGATGAGCCTCGGACCAACCGGCGGCCGGGGCGGCGATGGCGGAAACGTTTACTTTCAGGGCGTTTCCGATCTTACCGCGCTCAACAAGTACAAAAGCAAACGGGAATATTGGGCCGAAGACGGCAAGCGCGGAAAAACCGACAAATCGACCGGCCACGGCGGCAAAGATCTGGTTCTGACCGTCCCGATCGGGTCGGTTCTTCGCGATCTCAAAAGCAAGCTTGAAATCGACATCACGAAGCCGGGCGAAAAGATCCTAGCGGCCAAAGGCGGCTTCGGCGGACGTGGCAATTTCTATTTCCGCTCGGGAAAGAACACCAGCCCTGAAGAATTCGAGGTCGGTCGTCCCGGGGAAGAATTTGAATTCCATATCGAGCTCCGGCTCATTGCCGATATCGGCCTCATCGGCCTTCCGAACGCCGGAAAATCGAGCCTCTTGAACGAACTCACGAACGCCAACGTGCGGGTGGCAAACTATGCTTTCACGACACTCGAGCCGAATCTCGGGGCGCTCGACAATTTGATCATCGCCGACATTCCCGGACTCATCGAAGGCGCCTCGCTCGGAAAGGGCCTCGGAATCAAATTCTTGAAACATATCCGACGGACGAAAATTTTGGTCCATTGCATCTCCTCCGAATCGGAAAATCCGCGGAAGGATTATAAAGTTGTACGCAAGGAACTCGCAGATTTTGCAACAGACCTGACCGAAAAAAAAGAAATAATTTTGCTGACCAAATCAGATCTGGTTTCGCCTGAAATTCTCAAGAAAAAAATTTCAATTCTGAAAAAAATCAACCCCGATATTTCCGCCGTTTCCATCCATGATTGGGACAGCCTCAAAAAATTGAGCGAAAAATTGTCGCGATTATGAAACGCGATTATAAAAAAGGAGCCCCGCCCGGACGGGACTCCTTGCAAAATTTCTTGAATTTTGAGGACTAGGCATCTTGCGCAAGCTTGATCTCGACCTCAATTTTTTTCTTCCCCCACGCAATCGCTTTCTCGAGAGCCGATTCGCCTTCTCCCATATACAGGTCAAGCCGGTTCCCCTTGATGGCGCTCCCGGTGTCTTCCACTGTCCCTTCGCCGTAGCCGGGAATATTCAGCTTGGTGCCGAAAGGAAACTTGCTCGTATCAGCCGCGACGGTGCCATCATGCGGTGCCGTCCCCGAAGTTGTAGCGACACCTTGCCCGTTCATACGGACATCGCTCGAATAGCTTCCCTGAATATACTTCGATTGTCCAGGGACCGGCTTGTAGTAAGCCGACACAACGAAAGTTTCTGTTTTTATATTTTCTTTTTTGTCTCCCTCCGCCAGCGCCGGTGTCCCTCCGAATATCGCCGCCGCGGCATATACAACTGAAATTGCAGAAAGATATTTCATTGCGAGATATCTTATACGCATGTTTTGTTGATTATTTAAAAATTATGAGCCAACAAAAAAGGGCTTGATCGCCCAGTTTTTGGCCCAGTTTAGTACTACGTCCGCATTCAAAATAATATTTCAATTTCACAGATGAAAGCCGCTCTCGCCTTCTTTTTCCATCCGCAGAATTTCTTGCGCCAGATTTTTGTACGATTTGGCGCCGCGCGAAAAAAGATCGAAATCGAAGATGGATTTTCCGAAACTCGGCGCTTCGGCCAGGCGGACGCTTCGCGGAATGACGCTGTCGAAAACTTTTCCGGGAAAATGATCCTTCACTTCGCGGACGACTTGGTATGACAGTCGATTGCGCCGGTCGAACATCGTGAGAACCGCCCCCATCACTTTGAGATCGGGTTGGAGATTGTCGCGGACAAGATTGATAGTCTCCAGCAACTGGCTCAAGCCTTCAAGGGCATAGTACTCGCACTGGACGGGTATGAGCACATCATCCGACGCCACGAGGCCGTTGATCGTGAGCGGACCGAGGCTCGGCGGACTGTCGATGATGATATAATCGTATTCCGTGCGGATCTGGCGCAGGACATTGTACAGCCGATATTCCCGATTTTCAAGATTCACGAGCTCGATGGTCGCGCCGGCGAGATCGCGGTTGGACGGCAATAGGCTATGGCCGAAATTCTGAAGTTTCACGATGTGCGCCGAAGGATGCTCGCCCAGGACCATGCTGTGATACAAGCTTTTTTCGATCGCGCGCGGATCCACCCCGAGCCCGCTCGTCGCGTTGGCCTGCGGATCAAGGTCGACGAGAAGCACAAATTTCCCCGCCTGAGCCAGCGACGCGGACAAATTGACAGCCGTGGTAGTCTTCCCCACCCCGCCTTTTTGATTCACGAGAGAGATTATTTTCGCCATGAATGCTCTACGAATTACGAATCTGTACGAATATACAAATTCTTTTTTGAATACCTTTTGAAATTATATCATGAAAATTGACATATAACCACTATTTTATTAGAATAAAGCATAAATATGCCTCGGTGGCGGAACTGGCAGACGCGCTGGACTCAAAATCCAGTGATGGCGACATCGTGCGAGTTCGACTCTCGCCCGAGGCACAAGGAAAATAAAAACAATCAAAAGGAGGACTGGTTTTGGCGGAAAACATCCGTCGCGTTTATTGTCAGAATCTCCTTCTTTTTTCATTGGAAGGAAGTGAGGGGATAAAACAGTTCCTTGGAAATTTGCTGCAGGCCTTTTTGATGATTGGCCTGCGATGGAAAAATAATCCACTGTCGGATTGCTCTTGCAGCCGTCGCATTTAAATCTGAAAGGAGATGGCGATGAGACTCATCAAACTGGATGGATTGCAAGCCATATTTTCAAGACGCAAGCATGGAGACATGAGTTTTGCATTTGCGAGGTGCGCTGAATCAAAATGTCAAATACTTAACAATCGAGTACAATTTTCACTTTGCGGATTCAGCCTTTACTCCGTCCGAAAAAGTATAATTATCCCGCACGGTTTCGCACCGAGACTTGGGCACAGCGATAAAATTTTGATTATTTTGGATGAGATTAGCGAAAAATTCGATGGCATCGGAATCGACCAACATGGAGAGCTGGTTTGCGACAGCGTGATCACTAATGCCATCAATTTTCCAATAATCCTTCCTAATCGGGATTGCTATCCTGTTGTCCTTTATGATTCGAATAAAAAAATGATGGCTGTCGTGCATAGCGGACGGAAGGGAACTCTGCTAAATATTGTTGGAAAAACCTTAACAGCTATGCAAAGTCTCGAGTGCAATAAAGAAGATATTCGGTCGTATATTTTCCCTGGGATCTGTGGAGAATGCTACGAACTGAAATATCTTCCGCCTGATTTCCCGGAAGAGTTCCGGGAAATCGCCACAAAGGCCCGCAATGGACACATCCTTCTTGATCTGAAAAAGATAATCGTTCACCAGCTTTTGGCAGGCGGGATTCGTCATATCTCTTTCCCGGAAGGAGAAGACGAATGCACATGCTGTACCCGGGAACCGGACGACGAACCGAAATATTTTTCGTATTTCGCGTATAACAATTTTAAACCTGGACACAGCTGGGGCAATAACGCCTTAGTGGCTATGTTGACTTAAAATGGGTTCTATCCCAAAAAAACCAAAAGGCCGATCCGCCTCGCAAGAGGATTGGCCTTTTTTCTTTTTCCTAAAAATATTTTATTTCGATCCGGTGCTGATCTTGAGCTGAAGATCCTCCGGCGCGTTTTTGGTATATTGAGCGAGAAGGCTGTTTGCGAAGTTGAGAACTTCCCGGGTTCTTCTTCCCCGGATCAAGGCCGTCGGACCGGGAATGTCTTTCGGCTCGATGAGAACGTCACCGCCTTCGGCCAATTTTTTGAGGGCGATATTTTCTTCGTGATTGCGGCCGAGAACGACCCTCGCCCGCCCGACCCAAAAATGCCGGCCGAGGCGCAGCAAATCAACATCACTTTTTTTGATCACCCTCACTTTATCAACCAGCTCCCTCAATTTTTTCGAGTATTCCTGATCCGTGAGGATGCATCCGCCCGCCGGCGTCGGATAGTCTTTCACTTCGTATTTTTCCGCGAGTTCCATCTGTTCCTTTCTCGACCGGCCGGAAATGCCCATCAATTTTTCGCGATCGACCATTCCCGTTCTTTCCATTTCAGTTTCAGAAAGAGCAAGCGCCGAAAGCGGACGCAAAATACGCCCCTCGAGATTGGCCTTCCTTTCGATGAGCTCAAGCGCCCGGATATTTTGGGACATAGGCCGCTGGCCGAGCACCTCGCCCGTCGCCAAAAAATCAAATTTCCCCTCGCGCACAATTTTTTTGGCCTCTTTCAGCATCAAGAGATGGCAATCGACACACGGATTCATCCCGGCTCCGCGGCCAAAGCGGGGATTTTTGACGATCCCCAGATGTTTCGCGGAGATGTCCCGAATCACCAGATCGATTTTGTTTTTTTGGGCTGATTTCTTGGCCTGCTCGGCATCAAAAAAATAGCTCACGAATGTGAGGGCAGTCACCTCAATCCCCTGCGCTTCAAGAATTTTCGCGGCCAGGATCGAATCCAATCCGCCCGAGAAAAGAAGAAGCGCCTTTGTTTTTTTGCTGTTTTCCTTCATGAAAATTCGGACAAACTCTTGTCTTTGTAATACAAAAACGGCTGTTGTTTCTTTTTCTATCTCAAAAAGTATATGACCACAACCAGCAAGGCCAGAGCCAGGCGGTACCAGAAGAAGATCGCATAACTCGCCCTTTGGATGAATTTCAAAAGATATTTGATAGCGAAATATCCGCTGATCGCGGCGGTTAGCATGCCCGCCAAAAGGAAAATATCCATCCCGCCCTTGAGAAGATGCGGCAGCTTGAGAGCCGCCGCGCCGAAAATAATCGGCGTAGAAAGCAGGAATGAGAATCGCGCGGCCGATTCGCGGTTCAGCCCAAGAAACAATCCTGTCGTGATCGTAGCGCCCGATCGGGAGATTCCCGGTACAACTGCAATTGCCTGTGATAGTCCGATCCACAAACTGTCGAGCCAGGTCATTTGATCGAGCTGCTTGCGATGAATGTGATATCGGTCAACCAAGTACAAAACGAGACCGAGAATAACCAAGGTTGCCGCGATAAGCAAGGGCGAACGAAAAATAGTTTCCGCTTCGCTTTCAAACAAATATCCAAAAGCTGCTCCTGGAATCGTGGCAATGATGAGAAGCCACAGCAAATTTTTTCCGTAATTCATCCCGCTCAGCGCCGTTCCTCGGCGGCCGGTCAGGCCGACCACGACGATGTCGATCCAATCTTTCCAAAAAAACAGAACGACAGCAATCAGCGTGCCGAAATGCAGGGCCACGTCGAAAGAAAGTCCCGGGTCTGGAAAATGGAAAAGCCAGGGAGCCAGAATAAGATGCGCCGAACTTGAAATCGGCAGAAATTCCCCGAGCCCTTGAACGATCCCCAAAAATATTGACTGAAATATTGTCATTTGGACTATTACTTAAAGGCTAACAATATCGTGGCGGCAATCGCCCCGAACATGAATACGACCGCGAGCCACCCGAAGATTTTGACCCACAAGGGGTGCGTTTCGGCGCCCATGATCCGCTTGTCATTGCCGACGATCATTATAGCAATCAGGAGAGGGAGCGCAATAATGCCGTTGAGATACGCGGAATAATAGAGTGCTTTGATCGGTTCAATGCCGATGAAATTGATCAGAAGCCCGACGATGATCGAAAATGCGATGATGAGATAGAAACCCTTCGCCCGTGAAAATTTGAGTTCCAATCCTTCGCGCCACTTCATCACTTCAGAAAGTGCATAGGCGCCTGATCCGGCGAGAATCGGAATAGCAAGCAGTCCCGTCCCGATGATTCCCAGCGCAAAAAGGGCGTAGGCGAAATTTCCCACCAACGGTTTCAGCGCCAAAGCCGCCTGCTCGGCCGATCCGATATTCGTGATGCCATTTTTGAAAAGGACTTGAGCCGTCGTCACGATGATGAAGAAAAAAACGATATTGGCGAGCAGCATTCCCGCGCCGACATCCGTCCGCATTTCGCGAACTCGGGTGCAAAGGGTCCTTTTGTCGGATTTTATCTTCAGAAGTTTGTTTTCTTCCACCTCTTCCGAAGTTTGCCAAAAAAAGAGATAGGGTGTGACAGTCGTTCCAAAAATAGCAATGAGCGCGAAGATATAATTTTCGTTCCAATATATTTTTGGAACAAATGTGTTTGCCAAAACTTCTCCCCAATTCGGGCTCGCGATAATGCCGGCGAAGATATAGGCAAAGACCGAAAGCGTCAGCCACTTGAGAACTTTCACATAGACATGATATTGGAAAAATATTTCAATGAAGATGATGATCAGCGCGAATGACACGGCCGCGAGAGACACATCAATGCCAGTGAGCATTTTGAGGGACGCCGCCATCGCTCCGAGATCCGCTCCGATATTGACGACGTTGGCAATGATCAAAATTGAGACGATCCCCAGAACAATTTTTTTGCCGTAGTGCTTTTGGATAACATTCGCGAGCCCATGATTTGCAACGATGCCGATTCGCGCCGAAACTTCTTGGATCGCAAACATCACCGGCAAAAGCCAAGCCGCCGTCCACAAAATTGCAAAACCGAACATCGCTCCGACCGAGGAATATGTCCCGATGCCGGACGGATCGTCGTCGGACGCGCCCGTGATGATCCCCGGACCAAGAATACGAAGATAATATTTCACTTTTTCGCGGGGATTCTCGAAAATTTTTCGGACTCTCTGCACCTCTTCCTCCGTGATCCGCACTGTCCCGCCTGCGATTTTCACCGCTTTCACCTCGCCCCAAACGACCATTTTTTTCGCAATTACAAGCGGAATTCCGGCTTCGCGCCGAAATTCAGAAAGGGTGTGCAATGTGCCTCTGGGATGGGTTTTGCCGCCCTCAGAAAGACTCGCCCCTGGAGAATTTTTTGTTTTCATATTATTCGTAATAAATTTCTTCTTCTCCGTTTTCGCTAATTTTGTTCTTGAAAAGATTCACATATTTGTCCATTAATTTTCTGAATTTTTTTGGTCCGAAACTGTTTGTATAATTCGCGAATCTGATCCCGTGCGCATGATTCTTCTTGATAGTGTTTTCGGAAATTTTCACTTTTCCCTTCGTCACTGAATAAGCCTGAACGGTGATTCCTTGCGTATGATTGTCTTCAATCTCATTCTTTTTGATCTCCAAGCGCGCCCCGGAAAGAATCGCTTCAATGCCCGATTCTTTGTTTCCTTGAATTTCATTTCCGGAGATTGTTCCTTTCTGGCCACTGTGGAGATCGATGCCCTCTTCACCGTTTGAAAAAATTTCATTGCCGGAGATCAGAATTTTTCGTCTATATATTTGAAAGCCTTTCGTTCCACTTCCGGAAATTTCCGAATCCTCAATCGAAAATTTGTATTTCTCTGCCGAGGTTGATTTTTCCACTTCCAGCCCGCAAGCGCCCGCCTCTTCTATTTTGCAGTTTTTGATGGATACTCTTGATCTATTGTTGATGAAGACGTTCGTTGAATTGGCGTTTTTGATCGTCAGTCTCTGAATCTTGCTTTTGGTTGAAACAAAGTTCACGGCGGTGTGAAATCCTCCGGCGTCAATCACCGTCCCGCTTTCGGATTGACCGATCAGGTCCGTGTTGTTCCTGATTTCCAATGATTCGGCATAAGTTCCGTCGCTTATCAAGACGGTCTTGCTCTTCAAATTGCCGCTCTGAATGTGGTCAAGCGCCGCTTGGATCGTCTTCCAGGGATATCGCGCCGACCCATCCTCCCTGGTTTCACTCGAATTCTTGTCGACATAAAAGTCATATCCGGCGGCGTGGATGAGCAAGGGAAGGAAGAAATACAAAAGGATTAGCGCCAAAAATATTTTTGTGTTTTTGTTTTTCATAATCTACACGACGCGCCTTCTCCCCTCAGATGAGGGGAGATGTCCGAAGGACAGAGGGGTGTTGATAGTCCATTAGACTGAAGCAACACCTCCCACCTGCCCCCTCCGGAGCTGTGGAGGGGAAGATCGTTATTTTAAACTACAAAGTTGATCAGCCGGCCGGGAACGAAGATTATTTTTCGGATATTATCCACGTTCGGAATATATTTTTTTATCTTCTCGGACGCAAACGCCGACTTTTTGATGTCGTCCTCTTTCGCTTCCGCCGAAACTGTGATCTGGTCGCGCACCTTTCCGTTGATTTGAACGACAATATTCATCTCTTTTTCGGCGACCAGATTCGGATCATATTTCGGCCACTTTTCAAGGAAAATGGATTTTCCATATCCCAGTTCTGACCAGAGTTCTTCGGCCAGCGCCGGCAGGAAAATAGAGACGATAATCAAATATTTCTCGAACATTTTCGCTGAAATTTTTTCTTCGGCATAAAAAGCGTTTGTGAGTTCCATCAGCTTCGCGATGGCAGTATTGTATTTTTGGCTGTCCATATCGGACTCCACCGCTTTGATCGTCTGGTGGAGTTTTTTGACAATATCTTTGCTGTCCTTGTGATTCGACGCTATCCGCGCTTTCAAATTGAAAACTCTTTCCGCCCAATGTCGAAGTCCCTTGATCCCCTCGTCGGAAAAACTCCGGTCATCGCTCAAGGGACCGAGAAAAAGCAAGTAGCTCTTGAGCGCGTCGTAGCCGAGTTTTTCGCCGTACTCTTCAGGATTCACGACGTTGCCTTTGGACTTGGACATTTTTTTTCCATCTTTCAGGATCATGCCGTTCGCCCGGAATTTTTTGAAAGGATTGTCGAAATCCATGAGGCCGAGATCATGCAAAGCCATCGTGATGAAACGGGTATACATCAAATGCAACACGGCATGTTCGTTGCCGCCGACATAAAGATCAACCGGCAGCCATTTTTTACCGAGCTTTCTGTCGAAAATTTCTTTTTTGTTTTTGGGCGAGACATAGCGGAAGAAATACCAGGCAGAATCAAGAAAATTGTCCATCACATCGGCTTCGCGCCGCGCCTCACCGCCGCATTTTGGACAACTGGTTTTCACAAAATTTTCGACTTTTGCCAATGGCCCTTTGCCGTCCCCCGCCGGCTCCCAACCCTTTTTGAGCTCGGGCAGTTTCACCGGCAGATCCTTTTCCGGAACGGGTATGGTGGCATAATTTTCCAAAGCTTGGCTTTGAGGAATTCCAAGAGTTGAACTCTTGGAAGGGAAAAGCCGAGCTTTAGGAAAATTTTTCGCGCAATGTTCACAATAGACAACCGGAATCGGCGGACCCCAATAGCGCTGGCGAGAAATGCACCAATCGCGCAGTTTGTAATTTGTTTCTTTTTTCCCCAACTTTTTTTTCTCGAGCCACTTCGTGATTTCCTCCCGCGCCTTTTCGGAAGTGAGACCGGCATATATTCCGGAGTCAACAAGAAATCCGTCATCGGTCAATACTTTTCCCTGCAGATATGCAAGATCGAGGCTGTCTTTTTCTTTTCTTCTCTCTCTTAATAGCAAATTTTTTAAGCCAATATGAAATTTTTTGCTAAGAACACAAGCTTCATACCCATTCAATATCTTTATATTCTCTTCAAAATCTTTGTCAGCCAATCCCCATTCACCGACATTCGGCCCGAGATCGATTTCAATGCCATCCTTGTTTGCAAAAATATAATTCGTCAATGTTTCCGATAACTTTTTCTCTCTTACTTTTTTGAAGCCAAGTTTTTCAAAAAGCTTAATTGCTTTTTTAAATTGATTGTTGTCCTTTGCTATAAAATCCAAGTCATCATGCAAACGATAGATTATCCCGGCGTGAAACGCGCAACCCAGTCCTCCCAGCAGCCAAATTTTCAATTTTTCCTTTTTTGCTGCGTCATTGATTTTATGCAATGCTTCAACAGTTTTTTCAGTCTGTTTATAGCCTTCATAATCTGGAGTGATGGATTGCTTGATCGGCAATTTATATTTCTTCGCAAACTCAAAGTCCCGCTCGTCGTGCGCCGGAACGGCCATCACGGCACCAGTACCGTATCCTGCGAGGACATAATCCGCCACCCAAATCGGCACTTTTTCGCCGTTCACCGGATTCACGGCGTAGGCTCCCGTGAAAACGCCCGCCTTCTCTTTGCTTTCCTTTCTTTCCATCTCCGATTTTTGTCCGGCTTTTTTGATATATTTTTCGACTTCTTTTTTCCGCTCTGGCGTCGCAATCTTCAAAGCCAACTCATGCTCGGGGGACAAAACGACATAAGTGCAGCCAAAAAGCGTATCCACCCGCGTCGTGAAAACTTCAATATCATTTTTAAGGCTAAACCTTAAAAATTTTGAAGGTTTAGTCTTAAAAATTTTGAACTTCACTATCGCGCCTTCTGATTTTCCGATCCAGTTGCGCTGGGCGCTTTTGGTGATTTCCGACCAATCCATTGTTTCGAGCCCAGAGAGCAAGCGTTCGGCATAGGCGGTGATTTTGAAAAACCACTGTTTCATCTTTCTTTTCTCGACCGTCGCTTTGCATCGTTCGCACAATCCCTCCGCTTCGATTTGCTCATCAGCCAGCACCGTTTTGCAGTCCGGACACCAGCTCACTTGCGCTTCTTTTTGATAGGCGAGGCCTCTTTCAAAAAGTTTCGTGAAAATCCATTGCGTCCACTTGTAATATTCGGGATCGGTGGTATTCACTTCGCGCGTCCAGTCGCAGCTCAAACCGGCCGCCTGCATTTGATGGCGGAAATTTTTGATCGTCCGCTTGAGCATTTTTTCCGGCATTTCCCCGATTTTCAACGCATAATTCTCGGAGTGGATGCCAAATGCATCCCAACCGACCGGTTCATACACATCGCAACCCTTCAGTTTCATATATTTCGCCATCACGTCCACGCAGGTGAACGCATAAAAGTTTCCGATATGAAGCCCCTCCGCGCTCGGATAAGGAAACATAAAAAGGGCGTAATAAGGATTTTTCGCTTTTGCGAGATCGGGGACGAATGTTTTCTTGTCGATCCAATATTTCGTCCACTTTTTTTCAATTTTCTTCGGGTTATATTTCTTCATAAAAGTCTTGAATTACAATATAAC
Source organism: Bathyarchaeia archaeon (assembly GCA_035297345.1). Taxonomy (GTDB): domain Bacteria; phylum Patescibacteriota; class Minisyncoccia; order Moranbacterales; family UBA11712; genus JAPLXD01. Next base: position 2,590 of record DATGZC010000029.1, on the reverse strand, counting down.
TTTATCCCATTTTGAGGTTTTTATCAAGAAAAAAGCCCGGGCGATGTTGCCGTCCCGGGCTATGGAATAAAGTTTGATTCAATTTAAATGAATACCATTTTTTTGGCGCGTGGCCTGTATTCGCCAATCTTGGTCGCCTTTTGAAAGTTGTCGGAATCCCCAGGCACCAACTCTGCAAAGGAGCCGATAAGTCTCTTCTTCGGAAACAGAAGGTGCAGCATCCTCAAGGTTCTGCGGATATCTCTGTGATGCCGACCTAGCTCATCGTCTCGAACTTTGAATCCAAAACCGGCATAGGCACCACAGTTTTCATGATTAAGAAGCAAGATCAACTCAACTTTGTGCAACCGGTGCGAAACATCCCCATCGCGGATTACTGAATCCGCAAATCCGGCACCGCCCGGCCTCAGAAGATCTTGCACTCCTCCAGCCCGCGTGATGAGGTCGCAATCAACACCGTGAGATAGAATGAACTCTGCGACATAATTTCTGCCGTCTTTTCTCTGATGAAGACGGTAGTCCTCGCAAGTAATAATAGCTGCCTCACACTCATGCAAAATTCTCCCCCCTTCTTTATTTTTTTGCCATAAAAAAACAGCTCCGAAGAACTGTTTGTTTTATATCAGAAATAAATCGAGCTGTCAAGTCATGTTTCTGCGAATCCGCCAGCTTAATAATTATGCGACCGCAAGAAGTTTAAGCTTGGATTATTTCACGATGACGAATTCTATATTCTCTCCCCCGTCGACAAGCTTTGCGTAAGCAAGGATGATTTCTTTTCCGGGATAATATTTGAGAATTTTTTCTTTGGCAGATTTCAGCTGTTCTTCGTGAAATTTTTGCTCGGCTTCGTCATCCCCGTTGAATTCTTTTGACCCGCCGTAGGCGCCGCAATCCGCATGATTCACGATGACGATCTTCTCGACGTGATGCAAATTGCATGGCACGCCGATGCATTTCATCGGGACATCCACTTCATTCTGGCAATCGTTGATGGCTTTCGCCGCGCCAGGCATTTTGGGAAAATCATAGGATTTGATCCCAAGCTCCTCTTCCACAAATTTCATAGTCTCTTTCCAGAAGCGAAAATCGATGCAAGCCAATACCACCGCCTCGCAACTATGAATACCTTTGAATTTAAAATATATTTTCATAAAGTTAAATTAGCTTTTGTTGAAATTATGTATCCTATTGCCCATTCAATTTGATTCCGCGCCTCGTCAGATGCTTCCGCGCCACTTTGATGCGAGCGAGGTTCTTTTCGAGCATTGCCGCCGCGGTCGCAAATTCGGTTTCATCCGTCCGGATTTTTTCGTCCTTGAGGCTTTCGGCCCGCTTGCGCGCCTCTTCGGCCCGGCTCAAGTCGATTTCCTCGGCCCGCTCCGCCGTGTCCGCAAGGATCGTAATCTCGTTTTTCCGCACTTCGATCATTCCGCCGGAAACCGCCATTGCAATTTCCTCGCCATTTTTTCGCGCCACAAGCTCGCCCGGCGTAAGGACAGAAATCAAAGGAATATGCTCCGTAAGCACCGTGATTTCTCCTTCTTGTGTCGGAAGCGTGACCTGACTAACTTCATCTTCAAAAACTGTACGTTCTGGAGTAACTATTTTGAATTTGATTATAGACATATATTACAAAAATTTTACCCTGTTAAATACGATTTGAGCCTTCTCTTAATGAACATTTTACCATGATAAGTTTTTAAATACTTTTCACGATGTGTAGCATCTTGCTGGTTAAGACAAGCTTCGTAATATACCAATTTTAATGGTCTTCTGTTTTTAGTAGAAGTAACTTCACCTTTTTCATGCAGCTCAAATCGTAATTTTAAATTTTTTGTATAGCCGGTATATTTTTTCTTATCTTTATCGCTTTCTAAAACATATACATAATACATGTCTAGAACAAAAAAATTTAAAATTATTTAACAGGGTGAACCTCTTCAATACTCCCTTTCATATAGAAAGCTTGCTCATTTTTTTCGTCGTGCTTGCCATCAAGGATTTCTCTGAAGCCGCGGATGGTGTCTGCGAGCTTCACGTATTTTCCTTCGGTTCCCGTGAATTGCTCCGCGACGAAAAATGGCTGGGACAGAAATTTCTGGATCTTTCGGGCGCGATTCACTGACAGTTTGTCCTCATCCGACAATTCTTCGACACCGAGAATAGCGATGATGTCTTGAAGATCTTTGTATCTCTGCAAAACTTTCTGCACGCCGCGCGCCACATTGTAGTGCTCTTCGCCGATGATTTTCGGATCAAGGATGGTCGAAGAAGAATCGAGCGGATCAACGGCAGGATATATCCCAAGCTCCGACAGCGAGCGGGAAAGAACAACGGTCGAATCGAGATGGCCGAAAGTCGTGGCCGGCGCCGGATCTGTGAGGTCGTCCGCCGGAACATAGACGGCTTGCACGGATGTGACTGATCCTCTTTTGGTCGATGTGATCCTTTCCTGCAAACGTCCCATTTCTTCAGCAAGCGTCGGCTGGTATCCCACCGCGGACGGAATGCGCCCGAGAAGGGCGGAAACTTCAGAACCGGCCTGCGTGAAGCGAAAAATATTGTCGATGAAAAACAAAACGTCTTT
>DATGZC010000028.1:0-6406 GCA_035297345.1 Bathyarchaeia archaeon | reverse complement strand
CGCTTTGTTGTCGGACAGAATGGAATCTATCTTTCTCGCAACTTGAGGATCAAGCACTCGGACAGGGCTTGCTTGATGCACGTCGATCGAGCCATCCGGCCTCTGGATCTTCTCGACTGCGTAAGGTGTATTTTTTATGCCATCGTTCGCAAAAACCGAGAAGGCTCCCGCCATATCGAGCGGTTTGACAGTCGCTGCTCCGATAGCAAAAGACAATCCATAATGATCCTTTTCGTTCAATGTTGTGATTCCCAACCGTTTGGCCATTTCTTCTCCAGCGTTGAGGCCAATCATGGCCAGAGTTTTGACTGCCGGCACATTGAGTGATCTTGCCAAAGCATCCCTCATCGGCATCGTTCCGTGATAGCCACCATCGTAATTGTGAGGCATATACGGCCGGCCCGATCCGTCCGGACCGAAATTGGTCGGCGAATCCGTGATCTTGGTTTCCGGCTGCCAGCCTCTTTCAAAGGCAGCGGAATAGACAATCGGTTTGAAAGAAGAACCTGGCTGGCGGAGGCTGGTGGTCACGTTTACTTCACCATCATTGTCTTTTGAAAAATAATCCCGACTGCCAACCATTGCCAAGATCGCGCCGGTTTTGGGATCGACTGCCACCAATCCCGCATTGTCTGCTCCGCGCGCGACATTGCGCTCGCCCCCTTCTTTGACGGCCTGTTCAGCACTTTTTTGCATGTCATAATCAAGCGTCGTGATTATTCTAAGCCCGCCTGTTTCCAGATAGTCCCGCCCGTATTCTTTTTCAAGCTGGTCGATTACATAAAAAACAAAGTGCGGGGCCTGAATCGGCTCGCTGAACGGCTTCAATTTGGCGAGTGTATCCGCCCCGAGCGCCTCCTCTTCTTCCTTGGGAGAAAGCATCCCGAGTTCTTTCATGTGTTCGAGAATGTCTTTCTGTCTGGCGGCCATTTCATCGCGGTGAATGCCATAAGGAGAATAGTAGGCCGGCGCCTTTGGGAGAGCAGCAAGAAAAGCAGCTTCATCGATCGTCATTTCACTGGCGTTTTTTCCAAAAAATATTTCAGCAGCCGATTGGATTCCATAAGCATTCGATCCGTACGGAACTTGATTGAGATAGGCATCAAGAATCTGCTCTTTCGTGAAGTTTCTTTCGATTTTGAAGGCTAGCAGCGCCTCCATGACTTTTCGCCAGATCGTTTTTTCCCGTCCGAGATAGACATTTCGGGCAAGTTGCTGAGTGATTGTCGACCCCCCCTGGCGGATATCGCGGCTTTGAATGTCGACCTCCAGAGCCCGAGCTGTCGCGACAAAATCGACCCCCGGATGGCGATAGAAATTTTTGTCTTCGGCGGCCAAGGTTGCAGCGCGCACGGCGTCTGGAATCTGGTCATGGGCCAAGATTTTTCTATTTTCCTCGCCATGGATCTCATAGAGCTCGTGGGTTCCGCCGCGGTCATAGATAATGGTAGTCTGCGCGATTTTTCGCGTGAGAAGATGCCCGGCATCAGGCGTTTGATATTCATAAATCAAAAAACCGGCCAGAAAGACGCCGGCGACGATCATCAGCGAAGCATAAACGGCCCCCAGAAATATTTCTTTCGCCAAAAAGAGTGAAGTGAAGAATATCTTTTTCATCTTTTTTCAGTATACCACCGCCCGCTGCGGATCTTATACATTTTATTATGTAATTCTCGTCTGATTTATTGCGGGAAAAATTAAGATTTGAAAAACCTCACGGACGCCTGATTGAATCTTGAGATAAAAAAACAACGCCTTAAAATCAGGCGCTGTTTTTCGATGAGCGGGTAACGGGAATCGAACCCGTCTCTCCAGCTTGGAAGGCTAGCATAATGAACCACTATACGATACCCGCTTTTATCAGCTTCGGCGAGGCAAGCTCGCTTCTGCGACAGCTAAATAATATTAAAACAAAAAAAACAAAAAAAGGCAACTGCTCGGCCTTTCCGAGTTCAAAAAAAATATGTCTGAAGAGTCAAAGCGAAAACGGCCAAGGCGTCGGGATGAACAGGACGAGAAGCGCCGCGCCGAGAAGCGCCATATTTTTTTGAAAATTGATCAAATTCGCCGTTCGCTCGAGTCCGGTTTCTTCCCAGAAATTGTGCACCATGATCGAAACCGTCAGAAGGAAAACCACCAAGGCCGCCACTGCCATATCAACGAAAATCCCAAGCAAGATCCCCGCGCCTCCGATCAAGAGGAGTATTCCGGCCGCCAGAACCGCTGCCCGCGCCAAAGGCACTTTTTTCGAATCCGCATATTCGGTGAGAATTCCGGCATTGGTAAAATGCTTTATCCCGCTTAGGAGAAAATATCCTCCAAAAAGAATTCTTCCCAGCAGAAAAAATATCCACATAGCATTCAAAAAATATAAATTTCCTCGTTTGCATACTAATACAGAATAACTATTTTTTTATTGCCGCAACAAAAAACCTTCCGCTTGCCGAAAGGAATGAAATTTGTAGAAAGAATCATTTCGGGCTGCTGGGAATCGAACCCAGTCAACGTGCTCCCAAAGCACGCGTACTGCCAGTATACGACAGCCCGATATAATTTGCCCACACTCAAAGAGCGTGGGACAAATCTATAGGAAAGAAGGATGATTATTCAGATTGAGAAGGTGTTGCACTGGAAGCAGCCAATGTGCGAACCATTTCTTTCAGCCGCTTGCCTGCCGTAAATTTCGGTGTATTCACTGCGGGAATGGTGATTCGCGCTTTGGTCTGAGGATTGATGCCTTCGCGCGCCGCCCGATGAGTCACTTTGAAAGTTCCGAAGCTTGCGATCGTCACTTTCCGGTCCTGATGGAGAGCGTCAGTGATCACATCGACCACGTTATCCACTACGACTTCGACATCTTTTTTAGCCATACCGGTCTTATTCGCAACCATATCCACCAATATCTCTTTGTTTATATCTGTCGCCATAAATTCACCCCGCCTTCTAGTTTATTTTTAGTTTATATAAGGCTAAATACATTCTAATACTTACTTGTATTACTGACAAGTATCGTCAATTTTCAAACAAAGTCCGAATTTCAAATCAAAACTTGGTCATTGGGACATTGAAAATTTTATCTGGCTATTTCCACCGCCCGTGTTTCACGCAGAACATTCACCTTGATCTCACCCGGATACTTGAGCTCCTGCTCAATTTTGTCCGCAATTGACCGAGCCAGTTTCATCGCGCCCAGATCGTCGATCTTTTCCGGCTTCACAAAGACTCGAATCTCCCGCCCGGCCTGAATAGCGTATGTTTTTTCCACCTCCTCGAATGACTGAGCAACATTTTCCAAATCGCCGAGCCGTTTGAGATAGTCTTCGAGCGTATCTTTTCTCGCACCCGGCCGAGAGGCAGAAAGCGCGTCCGCGGCAGCAATGATCATCGCTTCATTGCTCTCGAATGGATAGTCTTCGTGATGTGATTTCATCGCGTTGATGACGTCTTTCCCTATTCCGAATTTCTGAAGAACATTGATTCCTATTTCGATGTGCGTCCCCTGCACCTCATGATCGATCGCTTTCCCGATGTCATGAAGAAGCCCCGCCTTCTTCGCGAGGGTCACGTTGGCACCGAGCTCCGCCGCGAGCGCGCCCGAGAGATGCGCCACTTCAAGCGAGTGCAGAAGGACATTTTGCCCATAGCTCGTGCGGAAGCGAAGCCGCCCCAAAAGCTGGATCAATTTCGGATCTAGCCCCGCGACGCCCACGTCGTAGGCCGCCGCTTCACCCGCTTCTTTGATCTTGTTGTTCACTTCGGCTTTGGCAAAGTTGACCGCTTCTTCGATGCGCGTCGGATGGATCCTGCCGTCAGCCAAAAGTTTTTCGAGAGCGAGGCGCGCAATTTCCCGACGCACCGGATTGAAACCGGAAAGGACGATCGCTTCGGGCGTATCATCCACGATCACCTCGATTCCGGTGAGGCGCTCAAGCGTCTTGATATTTCTTCCTTCGCGCCCGATGATTCTTCCTTTCAGTTCATCCGAAGGAATCGCCACTGTTGAAGTGGTCGTTTCCGCCGCATGGCTTCCTGCGTACCTTTGCATCGCCATTGTCATGATATTCCGCGCTTTTTTGTCGAGTTCTTCCTGCCCTTCACGCTCAAGCTTCTTGATTCGATCCGCCAAAACTTCCCGGTTCTGCTCTTCGGCCAGCTGAAGAAGAATTTTTTTCGCCTCTTCTTTGGAAAGGCCGGCAATTTTTTCGAGCCTTTTTAACTCTTCCTGCCGCGCGCTTTCCGTTTCTTTTCTAATCCGCTTGATTTCATCGGCTTTCGAGATCAGATGCTTCTTTTCCCGTTCCAATTCATCCAATTTCTTGTCCAAATTTTCCTCGCGGTTCTCAAGCCTCTTTTCCAAGCGATAAATCTGCTCTTGTCTCTGCTTTTCCTCTTTTTTTGCCTCCTCCAAGGCTTCGACTGCTCTGTTTTTTGCCTCAAGCAAAACTGTCCGAGCTTTTTCCTCGGCGTCCAGCGTCATTTTGCTTATTTTCCCCTCCGCGGTTCCAAGTTGCTTCTTAGCAATCGACTGGCGGGCATAATACCCCAAGACCGAGCCGACCGCTACTGATAAAATTCCAATAGAAAGAAGTCCGAAACTGAATTCCATTTGTTTGCGAGCTATTCACTTGATAACAATTTTGTATCATTCCAATTGTTTGATAATTTGTATGAAATAATTGGCACTTTTCTTCCGTTATCAACTGAAGCCAAAATTAATATTAACCGTGATTTATCGTATATCATTTTCGGATTTTTGTCAAAGTGTCCAACAATGTGATAAAATTCCAATCATGAGAAAACCTGTTTACCTTATCATCCTCGACGGGTGGGGTGAAAGTCCCAACCTTGAGGGAAATGCCATCGCCCAAGCAAAGACCCCGACCGTCGACAAGCTCACACGCAATTATCCGATGACGCTTCTCCAGGCGTCGGGAATTTCGGTGGGGCTTCCATGGGGCGAAGTCGGAAACTCAGAAGTCGGCCACATCACTTTAGGCGCCGGCCGCGTCATATATCAAAGCCTGCCACGCATCACCCTTTCGATACAAGACGGAAGTTTTTTCAAAAACGAAAGTCTTCTGGCAGCGGCTGAAAATGCCAAAAAAAACGGCGGCGCGCTTCACATCATTGGGCTAGCTTCGAACGGCGGAGTCCATAGCTCGCTCGATCACCTCTATGCCTTGCTGGAGCTCGGCAAAAACAACGGCCTCGAAAAAATCTGCCTCCATCTTTTCACCGACGGCCGGGACACGCCTCCCCAATCAGGACTCAAGACCATCCAGGACATCGAGGAACGGATCAAAGACTTTCCAGGAACGCGCATTGCCTCCGTCTGCGGCCGGTATTTTGCGATGGACCGGAACGACAACTGGAATCGAATCGAAAAAGCTTATGCTCTTTTGACGGAGGGAGCAGGCGCGCGCGAAAAATCCGCTTCTTCCGCTATGGAAAAATCCTACGCCAAGAATATCACCGACGAATTCATCGAACCTGTCGCGATCGAAGACGAGCAGGGAAATGTCTTTCCGATCGCTGAAAAAGATTCTGTCATCTTTTTCAACTTTCGCGAGGACCGAGCCCGCCAGCTCACAAAAGCTTTCACGCTCCCGACTTTTTCAAAATTCGAAAGGAAAAAATATCTCTCCGACATTGAATTTGTGACCATGACGATGTATGAAGAGAATCTGCCAGTGACGGTCGCCTTCGGCCCTCAAGAGATCAAAAATTGCCTTGGCGAAATATTGAGCCAGAGCAACATCAACCAGCTTCGAATTGCCGAAACGGAAAAATACGCCCACGTCACATATTTCTTCAACGGCGGACGCGAAGAGCCTTTTCCGGGAGAAGATCGCGCCCTCATTCCTTCCCAATCGGTGTCCACCTATGACAAACTCCCCGAGATGAGCGCCTATATAATCGAAGAAAAGATTTTCGATGAGATTGGCACCGGAAAATACGGCTTCACTTTGATCAACTTTGCCAACGCCGATATGGTCGGGCACACTGGAAAATTGAACCCGGCCATCGCCGCCGTGGAGGCAGTCGACGGATGTTTGGGAAAAATCATTCCGGAAATTTTGAAAATCGGCGGCCATATTTTCATCACCGCCGATCACGGAAACGCTGAGGAAATCGTGAATCCCCGGACCGAAGAAATCGACACCGAGCACTCCACTTTTCCGGTTCCCTTTTGGTATTTGAATCCCGAAAATCACAAGCCAAAAAACGAATCAGAGATTTTGAGAGCCAAGGGCAATATCGGCGGTCTTTTGAGCGATGTCGCGCCGACTATTCTGGCCGTGATGGATATTCCTGCCCCTCGGGAAATGACCGGCCAAAATTTGATGGAAGTGCTTATATGATACGCGCCGTAGAGACGCGATTAATCGCGGCATACACGGCAGGA
>DATGZC010000027.1:0-2385 GCA_035297345.1 Bathyarchaeia archaeon | reverse complement strand
TGGCTATCCAACTCTTTTTTTTTCTTCATTCGCAAGTATACTTCGATTCTCTCCCTCTCATAGAGAGTGATTTCCTTTCCTTTTGGCATATCCATGGCGTTAATTAGAGGTTAACGCTCCAGTCTAGCAAAAAGGGGGCTTCGGTGTTTGAATTCGGGTTTTTATCGAAAACTTGACAAAATAAAGCAAATAGCATAACCTATTATGTTGTTCTTTGGACAACTTTATCAAATATCAAAAAGGAGACCACGCCATGAAAAAAATCAGTTTGGAAGAACTGAAGGCACGGTCGGAAGATCTCGGGTATTATCCGCATCTAATCGAAATAGCTAGAGTCGCCAAGAGTCCGACAGCAGCATTCGAACTGGCAAAATCTCGCCGCGTCAATTATCCCGACCTTGCTCAAGGTTGCCGATACCTCGCTATGATTAAGCGCGATTATGGCAAAGAAGCCTTTGCGCAAACTGCGGCTGATATTCAAAAAAGCGCCAATATAAACTCGGTGCTTTTCAATCTTCAACCCTACATCCAAACTGCAAATCGGCTAAGTTTCCTATGCAATTGTCTGCAAAACTACCCGTCACTGATTAACGAAGAATTCCTTAAACTTCATCCGTCAGACGAATACTACATTGACATCGTCGATGCACTCTTGAAATGCTTCGACGAAACGGAGTCATCCATCAAACAAAAATTCTTCGAGCTACTAGGGGACGAATACTATCTCAAGGTCGCGAACATGTTTGTGGAAATCGCACAAGCAAATAAGACAGCTGATAGATATCGGCTGGAAAAAACAGTTAAAGTCATCCAATGTTATGTAAAAGCCGTGGCATGGAAAGTTGGGATACAATTCAATTGCAGGCTTGATGATTGTGTTTTCTCCTATGCCATGAGTATCCGGCATCAAAAAACATCCGAATAGGATGGGAGACAAAAAACAAAGCCTAACGGAAATTTCCGTTAGGCTTCTTTATTTTTTTTATACTTTTTCCAGCTCCGCGAATTGGGTGGAAAGTTTTTTGATTCCGGATTTCATAAAGGCGATGGTGATGATTTCGCCTTCGGTTGAAATGACCACTCCTTCGCCGAATGCGTTGTGGCGGACGCGCTGGCCGTCGGAGAAAGATTGGATTTTTTTATCTTGACGCCGATCAAGGTTCGACCTTTTCCTTTCCCGACTATTCGTCGGGAAATTCCCCAAGGTCAAACCTTCCGATTTTTTTTCGTTTTTTAGTTTGTCGGGGATGTCGTCCAAAAACCGCGACTCGACATTCACGCGGACGGAACCGAAAATATTGCGGGTCACCGCCCAGAGAAGATAGATTCTTTTTTTGGCGCGCGTGATCCCGACGTAAGCGAGACGCCGCTCTTCTTCCATTTCGCGTTCGTCGATGAGACTGCGCGAGTGAGGAAACAGACCTTCTTCCATTCCGGCGATGAAAACCGTTTCAAACTCCAGACCTTTCGCCGCGTGCATCGTCATCAAGTGCACCGCGCCCGCTTCTGAATCAATATTGTCCGTCGAGGCCATCAGTGCCGCTTCTTCCAAAAACATATTGAGCCCGTCTTTTTCGCTTTTGTATTTCTCCGCGACCGTGAAAAGTTCTCGCACGTTTTCATATCTGACCTGTCCGACCTCGCCTTCGGCCAGCAGCAATTTTTGATAACCAGTTTCGGCGAGGATCGAATCCATAAGATCGGTGAGCGGAACTCTTTGCGTTTCCTCGCGAAGCCGAGAAATCATATTTCCAAATTTGGCGATTGCATCCATCTTCGCCAAATCGAGCCCGGCGATATTTTTTGCTTCTCTCGAAGAAGCCACAAAATCCAAATTGTTTTCCCGCGAAAATCTGATCCATTTTCCGATCGTCACTGCTCCGATCCCGCGCGAAGGCAGATTGATGATCCGCTCCAAGCTGATCTCATCGCTCGGATTGTTCACGAATTTCAAATAGGCCAAAAAATCTTTGATCTCGCGCCGGTCATAGAAACGCTGGCCACCGATGACGCGATAGGGCATCGTCGCCTCAAGAAACGCTTCCTCAATCGCCCGCGATTGGGCGTTGGTCCGATAGAGCACGACAAAGTCGCTGTACGACAATTTTTCATCGCTCTTCACTTTCCCGATTTCCGACACGATGAAATCCGCTTCTTCCCGTTCGTCGGAAACTTTCCGGACGGATATATCGTGCTCGCCCGCCTGGTCCGTCCAAAGCTTTTTGTCTTTCCGATGGATATTTTTTGAAATGATCCCGTGCGCCGCGTCGAGAATTTTCTGCGTCGAACGATAGTTCCGCTCGAGCCGAATGACCCGCGCCTCCGGATAGTCGCGCTCGAAATTCAAAATATTGCGGACATCCGCCCCGCGGAAAGAATAGATCG
>DATGZC010000026.1:0-3553 GCA_035297345.1 Bathyarchaeia archaeon | reverse complement strand
TGGCTATCCAACTCTTTTTTTTTCTTCATTCGCAAGTATACTTCGATTCTCTCCCTCTCATAGAGAGTGATTTCCTTTCCTTTTGGCATATCCATGGCGTTAATTAGAGGTTAACGCTCCAGTCTAGCAAAAAGGGGGCTTTCGTGTTTGAATTCGGGATGTTTCACGGCCGTTGACACGGCTCGTTTTTGGGTGTATAATTGGATATTGGCAATAAAAGGGTCTTTGCCACAGGCAGACCTTTAAAAATTAAATAACGACTTTTTCGAGGAGGCGACAGAATGGATCAAAAGATTATTTCAGCTTGTAAGAAGCTTGTATTGGCGGTTACTGGCCGGCCTGATGATGAAGATTTTTTACCAATTAGGAAGGCCGATGTCGAGGCTATCATGGGTGCAGTGGATTCGTTAAATAGCTTGGATGTCGCATCTATCCATTCGCTTGCCGACATCGTTATGATGAATTTCGGCTTGGATGGAAAAGGAGTCCGCACCCAAAAAGAAATTGGCCAACTTATGGGGGGAGTTTCGCGTAGCCGTATAGGTCAAGCAAAAAAGAGAGCCTTGCGGTGGCTTCGGCATCATCATTTTTATCGGCATCTAAATTTTGACAGGTTGTTTCGAACCGGACTTGAACAGGAAGCAGATAGTTTGTCCAGAAAGTACTGGAATCTGCGGCAGGAATCAGCGAGAGAGGTGGCCTCTATCAGAGAGGAGATGTTGAGAGAACGGAGAATGTTCAGGCTCGGAAGTAAATCAGTCCACAACATCAACATTTCCAAGCTGGAACTCTCCGTCCGTGCTCACAGGTGCCTGACTAGCATCGGTATTGATACGCTGGGAAAGCTAATACAAAAAACCGAAGCGGATCTCTTGGGAATAACAAATTTTGGCATCTATTCCCTGAATGAAGTTAAAGAAATTCTTTGTGAATACGGACTCTCCTTAGCCAAGGGGAAAAAGTAGGAAAGGTCAACAAAGTAATTATTGCAGGGGCGGGTTCCACAGAAACTTCGCTCCTGTTTTTTTATTGCTCAAAATCCCCCTTAATTTCCCTTTGCGAAAGGGGGAGACTTGAGTTTGTGTTTTCCGGGCGGATTGGGTATTATGAAACCAGTAGAAAAACACATAAAAAATCCCTAAAACAGAAAGCGAGGTGAAAATATGGAAGAGCAAAATCAAACACAACAAACACCACCAACAGGGCAATCGGACGCGGAAAAAAACAAAGCTATGGCCATCGTGGGCTATATCATTCCGATTCTGTTTTTCATTCCCCTCGTGACCGATGCGAAAAACAGCGTGTTCGCGAAATTTCACGCCAACCAGCAGTTGAATCTTCTGCTCGCGGCGGTGATCGTGAATATCGTCGGCAGTGTTATTCCTGTCATCGGCTGGTTCCTCATCCTGCCGCTCGGATCAATCTTTTTGATCGTAGTGGCCATCATGGGCATCATCCACGCGGCGAAGGGCGAGATGAAAGAGCTGCCGCTTATCGGCGGATTCAAACTGATCAGCTAGATATCTTTCAAAAATATATTTTTGCAAGACAGACGACTTTTATAGTTGTCTGTTTTGGTTTATAATAAAATCATGAAGCGAACGAAAATAGTTTGTACAATCGGTCCGGCATCAGAGAACGAAAAAACGCTTTCCGAAATGGTGAGGAAAGGGATGAATGTCGCCCGCCTCAATTTTTCGCACGGCGATTTTTCGTCGCACAAACGGATTATCAAGCTTGTGAGAAAGATCAGCGAGAGCCTGAAAGTTCCGGTAGCGGTGATGGCTGATCTGCAGGGGCCAAGAATCCGGGTGAGCAATGAAAAAGAGCTCGCGGTTTCGAAAAACGAAATCATTGAGATCCGAGAAGCGCCGATACCGGCCAAGGCGAATCCTCTCAAAAAAATCTTCAGCAGGTTGAAAAAAGTCGCCGGTGCCAAGAAGCCGAAAACGCTCAATTTGGACCTCGGAGGGGTCGTCCGGATGGTGAAACCCGGGTCGAATATCTTGATCGAAGATGGGCTGATCAAAATCAAAGTCTTGGAGCGCAAAAGAGACAAGCTTCTGGGCCGAGTGCAGAATAGCGGAATTATTCGCTCGCGAAAAGGCGTGAATATACCCGGCATTTCTGCAAAGCTTGCGGCGCTCACAGCGCGCGACAAAGAAGTTCTTGATTTTGTCCTCGCCCAAGACGTCGATCTTGTGGCGATGTCTTTTGTGAGATCGCCGGATGAGATCAACTATCTCAAAAAACTGATCAAAGCGAAATCAAAAAGGAAAGCGGGTCTTCCGCAGGTGATTGCCAAGATCGAGCGAAAAGAAGCCATCAAAAACTTCGACAAAATTCTCGCGGTGACAGACGCGGTCATGGTCGCGCGGGGCGATCTCGGAATCGAAATGCCTCAAGCGGATCTGCCGATCCTTCAAAAAGAAATTTGCGCCAAGTGTTTGCGGACCGGGAAGCCCGTGATCGTCGCAACACAGATGCTCGATTCGATGATCCGGAACCCCCGGCCGACGCGCGCCGAGGTGACGGATGTTTCGAACGCTGTCATTGACCACGCGGACGCTCTCATGCTTTCCGGTGAAACGGCGAGCGGGAAATATCCAGTTGAAACCATCGAAACAATGAGCCAGATTATCCGGCGGACGGAAAGATCTCCTTTCGATGACCTTGATCACGGATTTTTGGGAGATCACAATTCGTCCATCTCGGCGGCAATTGCCCAATCGGCGCATGAACTGCTGAAAGATTCTGGCGCGAAAGCCATCGCAGTGGCGAGCGTGAGCGGGCGCGCGGCGCGAATGATTGCGCGTCATCGTCCGGAACAAAAAATACTCGTCATGACCAACAACGAAAAAACTCACAACCAATTGGCGCTTGTCTGGGGGGTGGCGAGTTTCGTCCTGCCGGATTGCAAAGATCTGGACGAGCTGATCGACATATCCGTCGAAACGATCAAGAAAAACAAACTATTGAAGAAAAAAGACAAAATCGTCATCGTCGCCGGTCGCCCGCACGTGAAAAAAGAACATATGAGTTTGGTGAAGGTGGAGGAGATTCGATAGAATGATAAATCAGGAATAAAGAATCTCAATAAAGGTTCGTGAGCCATAATTCTTGATTCTTGATTCGTAATTCTATTTAAAAACAAAAATGAAAACAAAATACACTCTCTTGTTCAAAGAGACTGGGATCAAGGACATCGAATTGGTCGGCGGGAAGAATGCGTCGCTCGGGGAGATGTTTCGCAATCTCAAAAAGAAAGGCATCCGGGTGCCGGACGGATTTTCGGTGACGGCCGAAGCTTTTCGCTATTTCGTGAGTGAAAACAAGCTGGACAGTGAGATTAAAAATATTTTGAAAGGGCTCAACACGGGGAATATGCGGAATCTTGCTGAGCGGGGATACCGCATCCGCCAAGCCATTCTTTCGGCGGAATTTCCGATCGATCTGCGCAACCAGATCGTGGACGCCTATTCGCGCTTGTCGCACGAATACAAACCGCGCAAAAGTTTCCGCGTCAGCTGGAACAAGACTGACCATACGAATC
>DATGZC010000025.1:0-3737 GCA_035297345.1 Bathyarchaeia archaeon | reverse complement strand
TATATGCTCGCCGATGATGAAATCCGGCATGCCATAATTGGGAAGATGGCCGGTATCGACGATCGCCTGGACCCAATACATATGGTGGCCAAGATCCGTCGCCGATGGCACGATCGTATCAGAAAGATAGGCAACGCGGATGAAAATCGCCAAGACGAGCGCGAGAAGAATAAAGATCGTCTGCCACGTGGAAAAGTCAAACAAATTTTCATCATCTATTTCTTCGGGTCTCTGCCTCTCCGGCCGGCCGCCGAGGAGGCGATTTCCGAATCGGAATCGAAAAACGGCAAAGCAAACAAGACAAAAAAGCAGTACCGCTCCGACGAGCACCGGGCCTTTCAAAGAAATATGCAGTTTGTTGAAAAGGAGAACGATGAGATCGACCGAGATCAGGCTGAACGGAACGGTCAAAGCCGCCTTTTCAAAAAAAGACATTTTTCCATTTTTCCAGCCAAAAATCGCGAGTTGAAAAAACAATCCTGGCAGGATGAGAAGAAAGGGGATGGCGAGGATCAGTTTTAGGAGAGAGAAGATCATAAATTGCTATTTTTCATTTCTTCCAAATATCTTTTCGCTATTTTGTCCCAGCTATAATTTTCGATCGTATATTCCCGCGCTTTTTCACCAAACTTTTTCCGAAATGCATCGTCTGCGAGCAACTCGTTGATTTTTTTCACCCAAGCATCCGCATTTCCTGGTTCGACGAGAAAACCGTTCTGGCCGTCCTTGATTGCATCCTTCAGGCCTTCTAATTCCGATGCCAAAACCACTCTTGCGCAAGCTGCAGCTTCAATAGCCGTAATGCCAAACCCTTCCATTGATCCGGAAACCTTGATGTTCGGTGAAATATAGAGGTCACATGCATTGAAGAGTGTCTTCATGTCAGATCTTTTGAGGTTCAGCATCAATTTGACTCGATTCTCCATTTTTAAATCATTGATTGCATTTTCACATTTCGGATAATGATTTTCATCGCCAGCAGTCTTTTTGGCTATGCCGCCGCCAGCCGCAACAAGAATATAGTTTTCAGGCAGCCTCGGCAAAACATTGCAAATGAACCATTCAACTCCCTTGTGTTTTGTGAATCTTCCGCCCCGAAAGATAACTTTCTTGTCCTTCAAATCTGTTCCCAGCAGTTTTTCCAGATCATTCCTTGAACATTCCTTGCAAATCTCATCCGGAAAAAAACCATTCGGAATGAAAACACATTTTTCTTTCGGTATCCCGATTTTTTCCGCCTCGATGATTGTTTCGTTCCCCACCATGATAAGCTTATCAAGTTTCCTTAAGCTAGGAATGTTTACGGCTCTGTATATCTTTCCTAAAATTGATTTTTTGCGTGCAAAGGTGATGTCCAATCCATGGACAACAGAAAAATATCTTTTCTTCGGGAAGAATATTTTCCAAAATAAAGCGACGGGAGCAAGAACCCCGTCGCCAACAAGGACAGCATCGTACTTCGGAACCATAAAAAGAGATTTGAGCGCTATCCACGGCAAAAAAACCGGCAGATTTTTCTTTCCTGACTTATTGGCAACGATTCTCGTCGGAACAAGCTTGGACAAGGAATCGCCGATCCCGAAATTCTGATTTTCGATTCCACCGACAATCGGCGGATAAGCGCGGGAAACAAAAAGAATTTTCATTGATTGTATTTCTCTTTTTTCAAAAAATACATCTGTTCCTCGGTCAATTTTCGGTTGGAGCGGATCATATCAGCGATCAGCGCGAAAACGAACAGCTGCAAACCGATGAGAAGCAAGACGCCAGCCAGCGACAGCCAGGTGCGGAAAGGGGAAACTTTGAAATGGGAAAAATAGTAGCCGAGAAAGGCAACCCCAATCGCAAAGGCTGTCGTGATGAGCACAGCGCCCGGAATCCCGAAAAATACCATCGGGCGCGCATCACGGACAGTGCGGATGATGATCAGAAATGATTGATAGACGAATTTTCCGATACTTTTCACGACTTTCGACTTGCGTCCGTCGAAATATGTCACTTCGACCGGAATCCATTTCACAACAAGATTTTTTGATATCGCATCGACGATTGTTTCTTGCGTGTAGGTGAAGCGATAGGCGAGGTTGAGCCTAAGCATCGTTTCGCGCGAAAGAGCCCGGAATCCGCAGGTCAGGTCGTCGATCGGATGGCGCAAAAATTTGCCGATGATGCTGGCCGCAAGGCGATTGAGGAAACTTTTCACCCACGGCATATTCTTGGCGGATTTGATTCCGAAACGGGAAGCCACAACCATATCCGCCTTGTTGGCGACGATAAGCTCTGTGAATTTTGGAATATCACTGACCGGAAACTGCCCATCGGCGTCTATATTCACCATTATGTCCGCCCCATTTTCAAGAGCTGACTCAACACCCGTTTTGAAGGCCGCCCCAACGCCCATATTGCGCGGATGGCTCACGACAAAATCCGCCCCGGCCGCTTTCGAGACCTCGACTGTCTTGTCGGTCGAACCGTCGTCAACGACTTGGACTTTCACTTCAGCAATCCCTTCGATCCGGCGGGGGATCTTTTGAATCACTTTCGCAATCGTTTTTTCTTCGTTTAATGCGGGAATATTGACAATTAGTCGCATATTGTTCATCAACATGTTAGAACCTGACTGAAAATAAGCATAACATATCTGCCAAAATAAATCCAGATTTTTTGATTGCTTTTTTGCTGTTTTTATTGTAGATTAAAATTATGAAAATAGGAATAAATGCTTCTTTTTTGAGAAAGCCGGATACTGGCATCGGGCAGGTTTCGCGCGGATTCGTATCGGAAATAACCAAGCATCAATCGGACAAAAACGAATACATTCTGTATTTGGAAAAAGATGCGAAGCTCGATCTCCCGAAAAATTTTCACAAGAGGGTATTCTTGCCGGCTTGGAAGCGCGACGATCTGATCCGGAAAATCTGGTGGGAAAAATTCCTTCTGCCGCGAAGAGTGAAGCAGGACCGATGCGACGTTTTCATTTCGCTCTATCAATGCCCGACATTTTTGCCGACGAACATCCGCCACAAAATGCTTGTTCATGATTTGATCCCGAAAATTTTTCCCGACTATCTCGACAATTGGCGAAAAAAAATGTATTTTTTTCTGACTCAAAAGGCAATTCTCGACGCGGACGAAATAGTCACCACTTCTGAATGGTCAAAAAAAGATATCCGCAAATTCCTGAAAATTCCCGCTGAAAAAATAAAAACGGCCCACCAGGGAGTCGGAAAAGAATTTTTGGACAAATTCACGGAAGAAAAAGATCACAAGATCCTGGAAAAATACGGCATCTACGGGCACTATATTTTCTATATCGGCGGATTTGATTTTCGAAAAAATATTTCAGGGCTGCTTGAGGCCTTTCGCAAATTGATCGAGAACTATGAAGTTGACAATGTCAGCTTGGTGCTTGGCGGGGAAGACAATTCACGATTCAGCGAATTGTTCACGGACGTGAATGAAGAAATCAAAAAACTGGGACTCGAAAAAAAAGTGAAGCCGATCGGCTTTGTCGCGCAGAAAGATCTGCCGTCCCTGTATCGGAATTGCGAATTGTACATTCTGCCGTCGCTCTATGAAGGATTCGGCCGCATGGCGCTCGAAGCCATGGCCAGCGGGGCGCCGACCGCTGTTTCAAAAACTTCGTCCCTTCCCGAAGTCGGCGGCGACGCGGTTCTCTATTTCAATCCTCACGACATAAATGAAATGGCCCGCGTGATGGGAAAAGTCCTCCGAAA
>DATGZC010000024.1:0-6316 GCA_035297345.1 Bathyarchaeia archaeon | reverse complement strand
GGGAAATTCTCGTGAATTTCCGGCCCAACGCGCGCGCAATCGATTTTCCGACGGACGTTTTTCCTGTTCCGGGCGGCCCAGCAAAACACATGATAGTCCCCCGGCTTTTCCCCTTGGTTAGCTTTTGGACGGCCAGATATTCCAAAACACGCTCTTTGGCTTTTTCGAGCCCAAAGTGATCATCGTCCAGAATTTTTTGCGCCCGATTGATGTCGAGCTTGTCTTTCGTGTGTTTTTTCCAGGGCAAATCGGCAATCCATGAGAGATAGGCATTGATATATGAAATTTCCAGTGAAAAAGCCGGCATTTTTTTGAGGCGATCAAGCTCTTTTATAACTTTTTCCTCGTTTTCTTTCGCCAACCCGGCCGCTTTTATTTTTTTCTCCAAATCTTCGTATTCCTCCTTTTCTTTTGAGATGCCAAGCTCCTTTTCAATGGCTTTCATTTGCTCGCGCAGCATCAACTCTTTTTGCTCTTTCCCGATTTCTTTGTTGATTTCACTTTGGATTTTTTTTTCTGTTTGGATGACACGCAGCTCGCGAACCAGATGCGAATTGAGCATCGTGAGCCTTTTCCTGATATCCAGTGTCTCAAGCAGATTCAATTTTTGAGCGGCGGTGAGTCCGATTGACGAGGCGATGACGTCGCTGACCCGGGCAGGTGAAACATGTTCTTTCAACAACTGATTCACCATCTGGAGCGGCAAAGTGCCCTCCACCCGCACAAATTTTCTGAATTGATTGGACACGCTTCGCGTGAGCGCGTCCATTTCAATGGTCTTTTTTTCGTCTCCCTCGGCCCCCTTCACTTCGATATTGCCGGAATTCCCGCTCACGGCGCTATTCTCCGCAGCTATCTTGACTCTCGCCTCACCTCCGACCGTCATTGTGACCACACCGGGCGCAAGATGGAAATGCTGAAAGGTTTGGACAAGCGTCCCTATCGAACTGATATTTTTTCCATTTCCGTGAAAAGCGGACCGCCGTTGAGCAGATTTTCGAAACAGCAACACCAGTCGCCGCTTCCCTTTCGCCGCTTCTTCGATTTTCTTGATGACCTCATCGCCCTCCAAAACCAGCGGCACTGTCTCTCCCGGAAAGACCACTGAACGTTCGAGAACGATATAGGGATAGGTGCTAGTTTTGGTGTCCATATTTCTGCATATTAGTACAACAAAAAAAGCCGTTTCTTTTGGCGGAAAACGACTTCTGATGGATATGATCAGCTTATGTGGTGTCAGACGCTATTCGAAATTCATTCTTTTGTATATCTTTCTGGTCACTTCGACATCCGCGTCGCAATAGGTGCAGATTTCTTTGATTTTCCCTTTTTTGTAATAGGCATAGACTTCCGACCCGTCCATATTCGTTTTCGAAGTCGGCAATCCGAGAGCCCGAGCGAGCGCATCGAGTCCCACGCCTTTCCCAAAACTCCACTGGTTCCATTCATGCATCACATCATACATCGGCTCGCTGCGATATTTTGCAAAAGTGAGCCGCATCTTGGTTTTTGGCTTCACGCCGTGGACGATCGAGCGCTGAACCAGATACTTCATATCGAATTCGATGATGTTGAACCCGACAAAAAGATCGACGTCTTTCGCTGCTTCCCAAAAACTTTCGAGCACTTTTTTCTCATCTTCATTGCAAATGCAATGCACCATATCGTCGTTGATCGCGTACGAGACGCAAAGGATCCGGCCGAATGTTCCATCAAAACCCGTCCCTGCCAGAAAGCTTTCAAAACTGGTCGAATATTTTTCTCCCATCCGCTTCTTTTTTTTCTTCTTGTATTCGTGAAGCTCTTTCAGAACCTCATGCATATGTTCGGGCGCAGGAAGAGTTTCAATGTCCAAGAACATTCTCTTTCGGGGAGAGTTATTATAATCGTTGTTGTAGTAATTGGACATTTATTGTTTTTATAAAATTATTGATAAACAATTTCAAATGTCAAATCAAATCAAAAATCCAAATGACAAACTTTTGGATTTTGAGCTTTGAGCTTGATTTGTCATTTGGATTTTTAAATTTGGATTTGCGGATCACATACTTTCAGGCGCGCTGATTCCCATCAATCGCAAAACCTCGGCTAAAACTATTTGCACGGCTTTCACGAGTTCCAATCTCGCAGCCGTCAACTCTAAATTAGCTTCATCGATCACCCGGCATCCGTTGTAGAAAGAATGAAATTTGTCGGCAAGGCCGATGGCATATTGCGGCAAATGATGCACGGCATAATTTTTCGATATTTCTTCAACAAGATCCGGAAATTTCAAAAGTTCGAAAATCAATGCCCGTTCTTTTGGATGCAATTCAACATCCGATGTTGGGACATTCCCAACATCGGATGTTGAGACCAATTCTTCCGCTTTTTGCAGAATACTCGTGATTCTCGCGTGAGCATACTGGACATAGTACACGGGGTTTTTTTCGCTTCTTTCTTTGGCCAGATCCATGTCGAAATTCATATGGGAATCGGCGCTGTGCATCAAGAAGAAAAATCGCGTCGCGTCGCACCCGACTTCGTCGATCAGATCATCGACACTCACGTACGTCCCTGCGCGTTTGGACATCTTCATTTCTTGGTCATCTTTCAAGACCCGCACGAATTGAGTGAGAATCACATCGAGTTTATCTTTGTGTCCCAGCGCTTCAAGCGCGCCTTTCGTCCTGGCCACTTCCCCGTGATGATCCGCTCCCCAGATATCGATCAGCCTGTCGAATCCCCGCTCAATTTTTTCTTTGTGATATGCTATGTCCGACCCGAAATATGTTTTTTCCCCGGTCGATTTGATCACCACCCGATCCTTGTCATCGCCGAATTCAGTCGACTTGAACCATATTGCCCCTTCTTTTTGATAAATCAAGTTTTTTTCTTTGAGCATTTCAATCGCTTCATCCACTTTTCCGCTTGCCTGCAGTTCTTTTTCGGAAAAATAGTTGTCGAATTTGATCCTGAATTTTTCCATCGAAGGCTTGATAATTTCGTCGAGAATAATTTTCACTACCTTTTCTCCAATCTCCCGCACAGCAAGAGCCGGGCTCTTGTTGTTGTCAAAACCGAGCTTTTTTCTTATTTCTTCGATATATTCGTCGTTGTATTGCGCTTCACTGTCGCCCAAAATCGAATGGCCCAAAATTTCCACCTGATTCCCCGCATCGTTCACATAATATTCCCGATAGGGCGCGTAGCCTGATTTTTGAAAAACATTGGCAAGTGTGTCTCCAAGCGGCCCGCCGCGCGCGTTCCCAACATGGATCGGCCCGGTCGGATTGGCGGAAACAAAATCCAGATGAATTTTCTTTCCTCCCCCAATTTCCGAACTGCCAAAATTATTTTTTTCTCTATTGATATCAGTAACGGCTTCTTCTAACGATTTTTCCGCGAGGTATAAATTCAAAAACCCGGGCTTTGCCACTTCGATTTTTTCAAATTGTAGCGGTCCGTCCGCATCTCTCTGTGGCCGCGCGGTCGGTCCGCTACAAGCCGTCTTCAATTCCTCCGCCACTTCCATCGGACTTTTTCCGACTTCTTTCGCTAAAAGAAGCGGCGCGTTCGTCGAAAAATCCCCCATTCCTTCCGGCGGATAATCGACTTTTATTTTCTTCATATCGAAATCAACCCCAAACGCGGATTGGATGGCTTGCTGAATCAGTTTTTGAATCTCTTTTTTCATCGTTTTCAGTATAGCAAGGGAATTGAAATAAAAAAAGCTCCCACCGGATCGAAATCCAGCAGGAGCTGTGCGCGCCCTAACTATCGCTGACAGTGTTTTTCATACACCGCTTTTGCGTCATGATAGGCACTACTTAGCGCTGCCACACGCTTTTTCCCTTTTTCTCCATAGGTTGCTACCGCTTCCATAATCGCAGATAGCACTTCGGAGGCAATCTTCTCTCGAAGAGAAAATGATTTATCATCAAAATCTCCCAATTGAGAAGGAACAATAGCTTCTGCCTCGATCTTTTTAGATTTTTCCTCGAGCTGTTCCTGTAAATAAATTTTCACATGCAGCACTATGCCACCTTCGCCATCGAACTTGAAGACCGCCTTGATAGCCTGGATCATTCCCAACATACGTTGGCTTCGGCTATCATACAATTTCAAAACAGCACTCAAACAACCGGCATACGCATCCACGTAATTCTTCTCGAATATCCTAATACGGGACACGTTGGCATTGCCGTTATCGACAAAAAAGTCAACACTGAGAGGAATATTTTTTGCCATGATCTGCCTCCTGCAAGCGCTATTAAGCGCTTTTTATTTCCACGCTGCTTCAAGCGAGGATAAAATATCTTAGCAATCCTATCACGATTTGTCAACAAAAATTGCCTAAAACTCGATTTCGGGGTTTAATTGATGTATGAGCGTACTCGCAGTGAACAAAAGAGCCAATTTTGACTATGATATCTCGGAGAAGTTCGAGGCCGGTTTGGTGTTGCGCGGATTCGAGGTGAAAGCCGTGAAAACGGGACATATAAGCCTTAAGGGAAGCTTCGTGACTGCGCGCGGCGATGAATTGTTCCTCACAAACGCCAATATTCCTTTATACAAGCACGCAGGAGCGATTGCCAACTATGATCCGACCCGGCCGCGAAAAATTCTGCTCCACCGCCGGGAAATTGCCCGTTTAATTGGGAAATCTCGCGTTGAAGGGTTGACACTCGTACCCATTCGGGTATATACTAAACGAGGTCTTTTGAAGCTCGAATTTGGCATAGGAAAAGGCAGAAAGAAGGTCGATAAAAGGCAAGTAATACAAAAGCGAGAGGCAAATAGAAAAATTGAGAGAGCATTGAAAAGATAGCTCTTATATCAAATCCCAAATCCAAAGCTCAAATGTCAAACAAAATCCAAAATCCCAATGTCAAAGTTTTGGATTTTGGGCTTGGGATTTGATTGGAAATTTGGATTTTGTCATTTGGATTTCCAGTTTTGAATTCGAGAATCGAATCTAAACCTGGGGATGACTGGTTTCGACAATTTGTACTTGGAAAATATGCAAGCCGAGCAAGGCGTGAACCTCGCTAAACTTTATGCCACGACTATAAGTGCAAACTTATTCTCAAAAGCTAATCAGGCATTCGCTTCGGCGTTTCAGCCTGCCTATGCTTCCGTCCTCGCCTAAATACGTGAGGACCATCAGTCTGCCGACGCCCAATAGGCAGTTCGCTGGTGTCATTTATCGGGCTTGATTGATAGCATTCTTTGCGGCTATCTTTGACCATTGAACAAAGAGCACCGATCAAGGTTTTGTTTATTTTCTACTTGATTAGCTGCTAAAAAACAAATAAACTAAGCTTGTAAAATATTTTTTGAGCCGCATTTTTGGACGGGAGTTCGATTCTCCCCATCTCCACTAAAAAGCTTGGCTTTGAGGAATTTTGAGAGCTCTGCTCGAAAAAGGAAAAAGCCGAGCTTTGGAAAAAATAACTAGCTAACACAAAACATATCCGCAGAAGGTTTTTTCACCGCCGTCCGGTCTATACCGGACCGCGCGTTCGAATCAATGAATACATCCGAATATCCCCCGTTCGCCTGATCGATGACACCGGCCAAATGGTCGGCGTTGTTCCCACGGAACAGGCTCTCCAGATGGCCAAAGAAAGAGAACTGGATTTGGTTGAAATAGTCCCGAATTCAAAACCGCCGGTAGTGAAGATCATGGACTACGGAAAATATCAATATCAAAAAGCCAAAGAAGACCAACAGCAGAAAGCCAATCAGAAAAAGACCGAAATCAAAGGGCTCCGAATCGGTCTCAAGACGGATGGACATGATATTGAAGTGCGCCGGAAGCAGGCCGAGAAATTCCTCACGCAGGGAAACAAGGTGAAGATCGAGATCCGGCTCAAAGGACGCGAAAAAGCCCATCAGCCGCTCGCGAGAGAAGTCCTCGAGAATTTTGTGAAGTCCGTCTCCATTCCGAACAAGCTCGAGCAGGAAATCAAAAGATTCCCAGGAGGATTCAATGTGATAATAACACCAGCCTAAAAATATTATGCCTAAACTCAAAACCAGAAAAGCTGCCGCAAAGCGCGTCAAAATAACCGCCAAGAAGAAACTCCTGCACCGGCATATCGGACAGGGGCACTTCAACGCGCGTGAAGCCGGTCAAGCGACCCGCGCGAAAAGAAGCGATGCGGCCGTTTTCAAAACCGACGCAGAGAACATCAAGCTGAACCTGCCTTACGGAAACTAATTCATCATCAATTACTGACTGAAATATATGTCACGAGTCAAACGCGGAACAACCGCCTCCAAAAGAAGAAAAAAAGTTTTGAAAGCCGCCAAGGGTTTCATGTGGCGCCGC
>DATGZC010000023.1:0-10105 GCA_035297345.1 Bathyarchaeia archaeon | reverse complement strand
AAAAACCAAATATAAAATACGAATATCAGCTGCCAATCAAAATCCGTCCGGGAAGAAAATATCGCGGCCTGCGAAAGAGGGAAAATTTTGAAACTTGTCATTCCGGATATTCATCAGTTCGATCATTTTTTTGTATCCGCTTTTGTCAAAAGAAAATTTCGCCTGCTCGCTGACATAGGCCTGCTTTTTTGCCGGGTTCCATTCCGCATTCCAAACAAAACTATACCAGACAAAAACGCAAAAAGCCAAAGCCGCCAAAAGCGAAATCATAAAAAACCATCTTGTCAAGAAAGCAAATGCATTTTGGGACAAGGCGATCAATTTCGCGTTCGATTTTTTTCCAGATTTATTTTCCTCCATTTGTATAGACGCCAATAGTCAAGTTGGTCTTGATGAGTTTGCTTTCCCCTTCTGACCCAGACGGCGGATTTCCTGGATTCGCGGCGGGATTTCCTCCTGCGGATTGGACCGCCTGGTTTTTGGCAACAAGAGGCGCGGTTTGAAAATTATATATTCTGACGAAATATGGCATGTTTTCGATCTTGGTGAGAAAATCAACCAATGACCGATATTCACCCGTGAGCTCGATCAAGAAACCGAGCTGATTGGAAAAATCGGGCTTCTTTACTTGAGCAGCTGCCGCCTTTTTCGCTTTATCTTCCTGCTGAACATCTTTTTCTGATGTCTCATCCGATTCCCGGACGGCCGGCTTTGGCGCCGTTGACGATTTCATTTTCGTGAGGTCGACGAAGCTTATTTTGATTGAATTGCCGGTCGTCGCGCTCACCTTCTCAAGCATCTCGAGAAACGGAACCGCATTGTTCTTGTCAACGAACATGGAGCTCATTTCTTCCTGGCTTTTTTTCATGTTTCCAAGTTCTTTGCCAAGCTCAAGTATTTTCTGGCTTCGCTCATCCCGGACCAAAGAATCCAATTGCTCTTTCTGGATGTTGTCCGACGTTTTTTTTATATTTTCAAGCTGTTTGAATACAGCAAGCCAAATCAACCCCCCGGCGAGAAGCACCGCGACAACGATCAGCAAAACGATTTTCTTGTCTATTTTTTTCAACATAGATCAGCTATTTGCTCGTTAGATAGTCCTGGGGAATAGTTATTTGGAGATCAAAATTGAAATTTTCAGAGGCGACCAGATTTGAAATATTGACGGGAAATTGAAATCCTTCCTGCTTCAATCTTTCTTGGAAGGAGAGAAAATCATCTCGCGTCTTTGAAAATCCCGAGATCTTGAGCTGAAGCCCATCGGCCGAAAGCTGGTTTATGCGGATTCCGTCCGGGCTCAATATCGAAATCCGCGCCAAAACCCGGTCCCAGTTCGCGATAGTCGAACTCACTTTCGAGAAATTCGAAACCTGATTGTTCGTTTCCTGGAAATTTTTTTTCAATTGGTTTTCTTTGCCGATATTTTTTGCTTGCGTCGCTTCACTCGCCTTTTTCGCCGCTTGATATTCAATTCCAAGCACCATTTGCACCATATACAAAACCGCATTGGTGAGCAAAAGGACAGCCACAAAAGAAAAAACGATCTTCAGCATAAAGCCGATTTTCTTTTCCTCTTTTATTGTTTCTTTTTGTCCGTCTGGAAGGACGTTGATTTCAATTTTCATAATCCGCGCCTCGAAGCGCCAGTCCTACGGCCGTCGAATAGGAAAGCAGATCTCGAGGGGTTATTTTATATGGAAAACTGCTGACGTCGATTTGATGCGAAGGATCTCCCATATCCACTTCTGTTTTCAAACGTTTCCCGAGATAATTCGAAAAATCGTGAAGCAGGGCACCGCCGCCGCAGATAATCACTTTTTTCACCTTATCACGGCTATTGATGGATTCCGCAAAAAAGTTTATTGATTTTTCGATTTCGGAGGCCAAATTTTCAACCAAGGGATTGAAAATTTTGTTGAGCATGTCTTCCCCGGACATTTTCCCGCATCCGAATTTGAATTTTATTTCTTCTGCCTTTTCCCAGCTCACTCCGATTTCTTTTTGGAGCGCTTCTGTGAATGAATTTCCGCTCAAAGGTATGCTGGAAGTGAAATATGGAATTTGGTTCTGGCTGATTGCAAGACTCGTGTTCTCCGCTCCGATATCGGCGATCAAGATGGGCTGATCGTTTTCCAGCGATCCGGTGAGACTGCGGATAGTCGCCATCGCGTCCACTTCAACGGCAAGAGGCGCAAGGCCCGCGAGATTGGCAGCTTCAAAATATGGATCGACGATATTTTTCGGAACGGCAACGACCAGAATCTCCTCCTCGTTTCCTTTGTCAGCAATCACCTGCCAATCCAGATAGACTTTGTCGACCGAAATCGGAATATTGGCTTCCGTTTCCCATTTCACCGCTTCCCTCGCCTCCTTGAGGGACATTTTCGGAATTTGTATCGTCCGGATGAACGCTTTTGTCTCCGGAATTGAGAAAACTACATTTTTCAACTTTATGGGTTTCGGCTGGGCCAAGCCCAAAAGATTTTTTATTTCGTCCGCCAGCTTTTTTGGGTCAATAACTTGTTCCGACTGTACGATTCCCCGAGGAATGTTTTTCTTCCCACAAGAAACCAGCCGGAAATTTCTCCGTTTTTTTTCAAGCCAAACCGCTTTTATCGAGCAGTTTTCAATTTCAAGCCCGAATGCTTTGGGCTTGAGGCCGAGCAGATTATATGTAAATAGGTTCATGGTCAAGAAAAACAAATTTTCACTTCTTCAGTATACAATATCCGCCTATTAACAGGAATATATGTTTTTTCAGTTAGTGCTCGATGGTATAGCTCCCAGGAGTAAATGTCCAGCTTGCTCCCGGGCCGGATTCAAACAATGTGCTCGGAAGACCGGAGTCATACGTAACATTGGCGGTATTTTGTAGAGAGATTTTATAAGCAGTCGCCTCTTTCACATTGGCTGAGTTTGAAAAATTTACCAACCCGTGACTGGCATAAGCCACGAGCGCCGTTGCACTCTGACCTTGTGAGATTGCAGCCGTACTGCCTCCGGTTTCGGCACTGTTATTTTGCGAGATCATAAAAACAAATGATCCAGCGGAGCCTGATCCCTGGAAATCAGTTGACGTCTGAATGTCAATTATTCCGCTTCCAGACATATTTGAGGGATTGTCAGCAATAATTGCTACATTTGCGCTGCCAAGATTTGGGTCCATTTTGATGGTAGACGATTTCGTTGTGATATTTCCTGTTACCCAAATCGGACCGGTAATTTTGAGTTCTGCAATATTTTTAATTACCAAATTGCAGGCGATTTTCTTCGGACCAAGCGACATACTGTCGGGAATATTATAATTACCTTCTGCGTCGCAAGTGCTGATTGTGCCTTCGGCCGCCGCGTCCGTTTCCCACTGGCTGATTTGGGCATCGGAAATCGGCAAAGGGGCCGGTGCTTGATCGGGACTGTTCGGATGGGATGCGCCCGTGACTGTAGTATTGGTCTTGGTAACATAATAAGCATCTTTATCCACGCTTGTGCCAGTGCCGGATTTTCCAATTGTGTGGGAAAAAACATTGCCGGTGGCATGAACGCCATAAACCCAACCGCTTGGTCCGGCAGAAATGATATCTCCATGAATATAATTTGAGCCGGATCCGATGATCGGCCCGGTAGAAAATGCGTTTCCGGTAATACTGGAGGTATTCGCAAGGGTAAAACCGCCGTTGCCGGCCTGGATACCATAGCGAAAAGAAATCACGTTGTTATTGATAGCCAGAATAGCCTTGATCGTGCTCTTCGTCGTTTTTCCGCCATATACTGCCGCACCCTCGGACGTCACCCGCTTGCGTTCAGCGTCAATGGAGGAAACGGAGATCGTGACCGTTCCATTTCCCAATGCCGTATTGCTTTCGCCCATATAATTGGAATTTTGATTGAGTTCATAGGCCGCTTTGTCGATCCCCGCCTCTGCCAAATGCAAAGCCTGCACTTTTGAGATGTTCAGGCGCTCGGATCTTATATAATTTGAAACACCCACCAGAATAGCGGTCGAAAAAATCAAAAGGATGGCAAAAAACACCAACCCGATCACGATGATTTGCCCTTGCTGATTTTTGTAGATATTTTTTTTCATTTATTTGTTTCTAAGATATATTACCTGATAAAGCCGGCTCGAAACGGTCTGTCCTCCCGAAACTATCTGCATCTCAAGATCTGCATCTATTTTGGTCGCTTGGTCCAAAGCTTGGTTATCATACGAAAAGGTGAGCGTCTGGACTGCGTCGGTTATTTTCACTGCTCCGGAAGTCCGGCTGCTCGCCGCATCAGCCTGCATGGTCCGATACAAGCCATCTCCCGATAGATAAAAAGCCGCATAATCGTATTTTCCGTCGACGATATTTCCCGATCCATCGATTGAGGGAATTTCGAGCACTACGGTATGCTGATCGGTGCTCCGCTGGATTCCTGAAAAAGAATGGCTCGCCACTATTTGGTCCGCCTGCAAAGCATCATTGCGCAATTCCTTCATCGCAGCGCGAGATGAGCTTCCCATCGCTATTTTGTTTTGCAAAAAATTATAAAATCTTGAATAGCTGCTATATATTACCACAAGCGCCCCCAGGATATAGACAAGAATAGCCATTGCGACCAATGATTCAACGAAAGAAAATCCCCGGTTATTCAGCTTGATAATTTTCATAATTATAAACCGCCCGTTTTGGCGACAAGAGTGGTTAGCGTTATGTTGAGCGGTGCCGCGCCGGCCGTTTCTCGCCATTCAACCGTCGCCGCGACCACTTTGATGCCAGCGTTGAAATCGGTTATCGTCATGGATGCTGAACTGTTTGGCAAATCGTCCAACCGTGAATCCGAGAAACTTCCGCTTTCCGGCAGCGCGTCATATCCTCCGGCCCTCAATTCCCCCATTTTGTTGTTAGCCACTTGCAGAGCGACCTCCTCATTTTGGACATAGTGGATCAATCGTACCTTGCCAAGAACCGACTGATACAAGACCAAGATCAGTCCGACAAAAAATAGCGTCACCAACACTTCCAGAAGAGAAAAACCGCTTGCGCCATTAGAAGTGCCACCGGCCTTATGACAGACTTCACAGTTTTGAGTTTTGAGTTTTGAGCTTTGAGTTTTTTTCACATTTGATCCATTATCGAGTACATCGGCATTATCATTGAGATGGCAAAAAATCCGACGGCCGATCCGATGATGACCATCAGCACTGGCTCGATGATCGAAGAAAGATTTTTTGTCACTTGGTCTATTTCTTCTTCATAGAAATGGGCCAGGTTTGTCAGAACATCCACTGTTTTCCCCGTCTCTTCTCCGACCTCCATCATCTGAACAATGAGAGTGGGAAAAAGACGAGGGTACGCGGACAATTCTTCATGCAGCGGGTTTCCTTTCTGGACGCCGGCACCGATCTGCTTGAAAGCTTCCTGGTAGTAGCAGTTTGTAAGCGTTTCTGAAATGATTTTGAGTGATTCGATCACAGGCACGCCACTCCTGATAAGGGAACTGTATATGCGGGCAAAACGAGCATTGTTCACCTTCAGGGTAATGTTTTTGATAACAGGCACTTTGAGAAAAAGCCAGGCGGCAACTTTTTTGCCCTGCTTTGTTTTGAAAAAAACAACAATGGAAAGAGCAATAAACAAGACGAGGCCCAGAACCAGCATTTTATGTCCCGCCATGAAATTGCTGGTATTGATTATCAATTTCGTAGGTGCCGGCAATACGGCTTGCGTATCGGAAAAAACCGCAGTGAGTTGAGGAACGACGTATGTCATCATGGCAATTCCAATTGCAATCATGATAAGCACGATGACGGTCGGATAGTACATCGCTCCGCGGACTTTGCTGATAAGATTGTGCTCTTTCTCCAATTGGTCGGCAAGAAGCTCGAGCACTTCTTCCAAGTTTCCTCCCGTTTCCCCCACCCGGATCATATTGACGGAGAGATCGTCAAAAACTCCCCCTTTCTCCAGGCTATCCGCCAGAGTGCTCCCCGTTTTCACATCTTCTCCGATTCTAGCAAGCGCATTTTTGAAATTCCGGCTTTTGGTCTGATTAGAAATGACATTGAGCGCCCGCGGCACGGAAAGACCGGAAGAAAGCATTATGCCCAGGTGACGCGCAAACATCATCTTGTCTTTGAGAGAGACTCCGGAAAAAATTTTCCATTTGCTCGAACCAGAAGAATCTTCCGTTTTTTCCTCCTCAACTATCGAAGTTGCAAAAAACCCCTCTCCTCGGAGCGTTTCAGCAATCGTCCGGCTGTCTTTTCCCTCAAGCTTTCCTCGCCGGATCTCTCCCTGATTGTTTTTTGCGACGAATGTGAATATCGACATAATTTGGAATTCAAATTAATCCTTCGTCACCCGAAGAATCTCTTCGATCGAAGTCAAACCCTGAAGCGCCTTGACCATGCCATCCTCGAGCATCTTCATCATTCCTTCCTCGCGAGCCTTTTTTTCTATCTCGTTGCTATCGGATCTGGCACTCACCATTTTGGCGATATCTTCACTAATTTCCATCACCTCATATATTCCAATGCGTCCCTTGTAGCCTTCTCGATTGCATCGCTCGCATCCGGTCGCCCGAAAAAAATTTATCTTTGACCAATCTTTTGTTTGAGCGGCATTTTTGTTGATAAAATTGTTTTCGGCGGCCATAGACAGCATATGGTCAAAATCCACTTCCTCTGAAAGCGATTTCAGGAGTTCGGCATCCAGCGTGAAACTCTGGCGGCAATCGGGGCACAATTTTCGCACTAGTCTTTGCGCCATCACGACATTCACGGTCGAAGCGATGAGAAATGGTTCCGCCCCCATATCAAGGAGCCGAGGCACAGTGCCGGCCGCGCTGTTGGTGTGCAAAGTGGAAAGAACGAGATGGCCGGTCATCGCCGCGTGGATGGCAATTTCCATAGTCTCGTTGTCACGGATCTCTCCGACCATGATAATATCCGGATCCTGGCGAAGAAGCGCTCTGAGTCCCTGGGAAAAAGTCAGGCCGATTGTCGGATTGACCTGGGTCTGGTTGATGCGCGACATTTTGTATTCGATCGGATCTTCCACGGTTGAAATATTGACCTTCGGCGTATTGAGGATATCCATCACGGTATAAAGAGTCGTGGTCTTGCCTGAACCGGTCGGACCGGTGACAAGGATCATTCCATTCGGCTTTTTGATCGCCCGGTGGATTTTTTCAAGCGCCTCTCCCCACAGCCCCATGGCTTCAAGGGTGAGGCCCTTCGATCCTTCGTCAAGAAGGCGCATCACTATTTTCTCGCCGGCATAAACGGGAAGGATGGAAACGCGAAAAGCGATCCGGCGATCATCTTGTTCGATCTTGAACCGTCCGTCCTGCGGCAAGCGGTGTTCGTCGAGTTTCAGATTGGAAAGGATCTTTATGCGCGCCACGATTCCGGCCAGCACCGTTTTAGGAAGAGTCATCGCGTCGTGAAGCATTCCATCGATCCGATAGCGGATGCGCACTTCTTTTTCGTCTGGTTCGATATGAATATCGCTCGCGTCCTGCAGGATCGCGTGCTTCAGGAGCGCTTCAACGATCCGGATCACCGGCATTTCCTGCGCCACCTTCTCGAGCGAATCTTCCTGCGAAACTCCCGGCGCATTTTTTTCTATGATATCGCCGAATTCCGCTTTGAGGCTTTGTTCGTACAGCTTCAGCGCGTTCTCAATCCCTTTTTCCGTGGTTATGCACGGCGATACTTTGAGCCCGGTTTTTTTGCGGATAAAATCGATCGTCTGGATATCTTCCGGATTGAGCATAGCAACCTTGAGTTCTGTTCCGGTTTTTTTGTAGGCAACAATCTTGTATTTTTTGGCGATCGGCTCGGGAACCAGCTGTAAAATATCTTTCGGGATGATCTCTTTTTCAATGTTCACAAACGGAACGCCCAAAATATATGAATAAAGCTGGCGCAATTGGTCGGAATTGACCAATTTTTTCTCCACCAAAACATCCCCCAGTTTTTTCCCGGATTTGGCGCCCTCGTCGATCGCTTCATTGATCTGATCTTCGGTCGCCAGACCGACATCAAGGGCGAAGCTTTTGAGCTGTTCGTTGTCGACTTGCATTTATTTGTTGGAGTCGGCGTTAGGCAGATTTTCTTTTACCTTTTCAACAATATCTCGCAGGCTGAGGTCCGATTTTATCATGAATGTTTTGGCTCCCAAATCGAGGGCTTTTTGAACATTGTCCAAATCTTCAAGATTGGTCAGAATGAGCACCGGAATATCCTTGTTCGGCCCCTTCATTATTTCAGCCAATACTTCAAACCCGTCTTTTTTGGGAAGGATGAGATCAAGAAGTATAAGGTCGGGCTTTTCGGCTTCGGTTTTTTGCAGACCCTCTTCTCCATCAAAGGCATTTATTGTTTCGCACCCCTCCTGGAGCAAAAATTCTGCGAGAGCGGACTGAAGTGCCCGATCGTCTTCGACAATGAGAATTTTCTTTTTGGCTAATGATCCGTCCATAGGTTTATTTTAGTGCTTAGAATCTTTTTTCTTATTTGACTATCGGCAAGCTAAAATAGAAGATTGAACCTTCTCCCGCTTTACTTTCAAACCACACTTTTCCTCCGCAATGCTTGAGAATGGCTCGCACAAGATACAGCCCGATCCCCACTCCGTCAGTGCGATAGCGTGACTCATTCCTTGAGCGGAAAAATTTTTCAAAAACCTTGCTGTGCTGAAAGTGAGGGATTCCCACTCCCCAATCCCTGACGGAGAAAAATATGTTTCGGCCTTTCATTCCGAGCTTAATTTCCACTTTTCCCCCTTCTTTAGAATACTTGATGGCATTGCCGATGAGATTGTCGAGCACGACTCTCATCTTTTTTTCATCGCCGCAAACTTTCTGAAGATTCGGCTCGATTTGCGGTTCGATTTTGACGTTTTTTTCCGCCACGATACTCTGGAAACCTTCGATCGATTCATTGACCAAATTCGCCAAATCCAGCGGCTTTTCCTCAAAAACCGCCCTTCCTTGATCGATGCGCGCCACTTCCAACAGATCCGTCACCATTTTGAGCATCTGCTCGTTCGATTTTTTTATATTTCCGAGAAAGACGCTTTGCTTTTCCGGAATGCATTCTTTCGGATCCCTCTCCGTCTCGAGTATCTCCGTGTTCCATTTGATTGCCGAAAGCGGGGTGCAGAGCTGGTGAGAAATTATGGAAATAAATTCGGTTTTCATTATGTTCGCTTCTGCCACTCTTTCCACTCCGCGGATGATAAAACTGCCGATGGTGAATATGATGGCCACTTCAAAAGTGACGCTCATTATCGTCGTCCCTTCGTTTCCAAAACGGCTGGAGACAAAATATGTCCCGACCATTGTCACGATGGTGATAAATCCCATCATCAGAAATAAAAAATTCGGGCATTGCCAAAGGCCCAATCCATACTTCTTGCAGCTGGAAACAAAGTTGTAATCGTCGAGAAATCTTGAGAACATTTATCTGACAAATAATTTTCCCCTGAAATTTCCTGCGATGCCGGATTTAACAGGGTGAATTTTATTTTTATTTTAAGAATTAGCTTTATTGCACCTTAATTATAGCACAAATCACGAAAAGCAACCAGACAAAAAAAGCCGGGCTTTGAAAAATACCCGGCTTTAAAATGACTAACAATTTATTACCCTACATACCCATATCCATACCACCCATTCCCGGCATTCCAGACGGCATTCCTTTTTCTTTCTTTTCCGGGATATCTGTGACAACCGCTTCGGTCGTGAGGAGCATCGCCGCCGCCGAGACGGCGTTGGTGAGGGCGCTGATCACCACCTTGGTCGGGTCGATGATCCCCGCCTCAAGCATATCGACATAAGTATTTTCTTCCGCGTTGTATCCCATATTCCAGTTGGCATTCGGATTCATCTTTTCTCCCTCGTATGCTTTTTGCAAATCCTGGACTCTCGACACGACCCTTTCCGGGGATTGGCCGGAGTTTGCGGCAATCTGCTTGGCCGGCATCGAAAGCGCTTCGGCAAGAATTTGCGCGGCAATATCCGATTTTTCCGAAAGTTTCACCGATTCATTGAGAAGCGCGATTCCTCCGCCCGGCACGATTCCCTGCTCGAGCGCCGCTTTGGTCGCTTCGACCGC
>DATGZC010000022.1:0-7560 GCA_035297345.1 Bathyarchaeia archaeon | reverse complement strand
TCTTTTTCTCGCGTCGATGATGCCGACGATTTCTCCGGCCAGAAGTCCGCTCGCCGGCTGAACCCAGATGTCTTTCCGGTTGCTGCAGCAGGCAATTTTTTTGTATCCGGGCACGCTGATCGCCACAAAATCTTCAATTTTTTCTCCTGCTCCCAGCGTGTGCAAAAAAGCTCCGAGAAAAAGACTTCCAATGATGCTCAATCCGACGACGAAATATGTTTCGCGGCGATATCCGCTTTTCGTGTATTTGAAATTATAATAGGCGATCCAAACGAAGAGCACCAAAAATCCGATCCAAAGGTACGGGATTGAAATGAAAATATTTCCAGCCAGGCTTGTGTTGAGATATTTGTACAAATCCCAGTCATTTGTGAAAACGACATAGATCATAACGCAAAAAGCCAGCGCACCAAGCAGAAGCGAGACCAGGAAGAGCATCCAGATAAAATAGTTTTTGAGCAGGAACTGCCAGCGCGGTTTTGGGGCGATATGTTCCGCCTTGATTTTTTTGAGAACTTTGTCGCTGAGATTTTCCATCCCGGTAGTCGAAATTTGACTTTTGAAAATCAAATCAAATTTCAATAATCATATTATGCGAATTAGACGTTTTGCACCTAATAGCTCTTTCTTTCGGCCGCGGACCAGCCAAATTTTCACTACCGGGCATATACTTTTGAACCTATTCAGAATTTGATGTTATTTTCTTTTATGATTTTCAGCAGCTGCTTTTTTGCCCGGTTGATGAGCGTCGCGACGGTACCCAGCGGCTTTTGCAGAATATCCGATATTTCTTTGTAGTCTTTCCCTTCAATGAACTTCAAAACTAGCACTTCCTTGTATTTTTTGTCCAGTTTCTTGAGCAATTCCCTCACTTCCTCCGCTTCGAACTTCCGCTCCGTATCAAGGGCCAAGTCCTCGTCGTTCGCGATGAATTTCAAAAAATCTTCGTCGGCCTCAAATTTTATTACCTGTGGGCGCGATTTTGTCTTTCGCCAATGGCTGATCACCTGGTTGTGGGCAATCCGGTATATCCAGGAAGAAAACTTGAGACTTTGGTCAAAATCATTGAGATTGCGGTAGGCTTTCACGAAAATTTCTTGCAAAAGATCCTCCGCGTCTTCCCGGGTCGAAGCGGATATGCGCATGATATAGCGAGTGAGCTTTTCACTGTAGCGGTCCACCAGACATGAAAAAAAATCCTGATTTCGGATCGTCAGGGCAACCAGCTCTTCATCGGTTTTCTCATCGCATTTGTCCTTGTCGAGCATAAATATCCAACGTTTTGCTGCTTAATATCCCGTTGCTCCTTCTGTTTCATAAGATACCATATCTTCGGCATTGATTCAATATTTCGCGACTTATGGCTTCTTCTTAATACAAAAAAGAACAGATTTGAATCTGCTCTTTTCCTTTTGAAACAAATATATGTCTTTATGCTTTAGCGAAAGTCTGCCTAGTTTTTTTGGCAAACAGTGCAGGCTAAATTCGCTTCACTGCCGGATGAATATCCAGTCGGCCAATCGCTATTGCCGGAAATATCGACTGGAAAACTCCCTGTCCATCCCATTATATCTCCTTTTTGCCAAACTATATGAGATGAAACATATTGCTCCAAAGAGTTCCAACCAGCAGCACAGGTCGGATAGCTTGGCGTATTTCCTGTTCGAGTTTGACATTTCACATATACGGAACCGCTTCCCGCCGCCACCGCCGCTTCGATCGCCCGGGCGGTCTCACCGCCTTGGGTTCCGATGGATCGGACGGCTTTCACTTCGTCGATGGCCGTATTTTCAAAAATTACATGCCCTTGGTCGTCGAGCAAATAAAGCTCGCATCCAAAACCGGCGGGACACGCAACTTTTCCAGTTGCGGCATCAAAACTGGAGCCAAATATGCTCCTGATATTTTTCCCTGATCCGGTCGCAATCTTGTTGAGAGCCCATTCCACTCCCGATTCGGAGTTGTAGAAAGCGCCGACCGAACTTTTTGTCTTTTGTCCCATCTTTGTCTCAAGCACAGTGATGCTCGAAAGCGTCACTACTATGGCCAGAATCACAAAAAGAAGAATGACGGCAAAGATAAGGCCGGAGGCTTTGTTTGTTTTTTTCATGTTTTTTGTTTTGAAAGATTGACTGGTTACATTATACACCTTTTGCGGCAGTTTAAAAAGAATGATGATCAAAGTTCCAGATCGCCGACTTTTTCCCAACTGTTTTCATCAAAAACGACCAACCTGTCCTCTCCGATTACATAAAAGAAATTGTCGATATATATGACTCGTTTGGACTGTATTTCGGAAACAGCCTTGGCAATTTTCAGATCGTCGCCGGCATAGGAAAAAATATATCCGCCTTTCGAACCAGGAAGAAAAAAGATCTGATGTTTCGCATCCAGCAGAAATGCGTGATGCGTTTCAGAAATTTCGGACCAGTATTCATCGAGATTGTATTTCGAGATTTCTCTGGGGCTGCTCGGATCACCGACGTCAAAAAGAGAGACCTTGACCCTGCCGTCTTCCTCTCCCGCTCCCAGAATTTTGTCCTTCGCAATCGGATGAAGATAGGAAGAATAGCCGGGGATTTTGAGCTCTCCTTTCTTCTCAGGGTTCATCGGATCGGACAGATCGAGAACATACAGCGGATCTGTTCTCCGGAAAGTGACGACATAACCATTGTCTTCAATGAAACGGACGGCATATATCCGCTCTCCTCGTCCGAGGTCGATCACCGAGCCTTCCGTTTTCAGCTTGTCTCCAAGGATATACACGTCATTCGCCGTGTTTTCAGAACTGCTCGTCCCGAATCCGAATCCCCAGCTCAAGAAATTTTCGCCGACAGTAGTCGCCGCGCGCAAATCACCTTCGTATTCATCCAGAGAAAATTGATTCAAAAGTTTTCCCGGCACGCTGCCGGCTGAATCGATGCTCAAATCATTCACATTGATTTTCACTATCCCGGTGCTGTCGAGATCGCGCCGATGGCGGGCCAGAAAATCACCCATACTATTGGCCATTTCGTTCTGCATTTTGAGGCGGTCGTCATTCGAAAGCGAATTCTGATATCGTCCGATGAGTTCTTGAATCTCGGTCATTTTGGCGGAGGTCGAAATATCATAGCTGTCCAAATTTTTGAGTTTTTGCTCGAGCCAGTCCGGCCCCAAATTTTTGTTTTCAGCAAAAAAGACGGCGAGAGCCTTCACAAAGTCGCCGGGATTGTAGTAGGAAAGATAGAGCGCGGTCGGCGACATGTATACGACCGAAGAATTGAAATCGCTCGTTCCCGTGAAAGAAACATTTTTTTCGACGCCTCCCGAAGAAGGGTCGATTATCATAGCTGTATATACCGCGTCCGTCGGAACAATCGCCGCCGGGTGATAGATATCCGTGCACTTCAGCGAAAAATCCGACCCCTTGACGGCAAAGGGGGTCAATTGGCAGGAACCATCGCCTGCGAAATCGGTCTTGATCGCGATATATATTTTTCCTTTGTATTCTCTCGCGCCGGCAATAGAAGCGGCATTTTTGAGTTCGATGTTCCAAATTTCCTTGGGTTTGCCGGGATCTGTGACGTCATAGCCGAATATCTTGCTTTCGTTTTGGCTCCAAAAATACCTTCCCTTCGGAATCACAATCAAAGTTTTCTTGGCCTCGCCAGGCGAGCCGATGAGCAGAAGATCCCCCCTTTTGCTTATATTCGAGTCGATATTCAATTTTTCCGGAGGAAAAGCATCGATTGCCTTTATCCCGGCCGAATCCGCCGGCTGGGGAGGAATGGCACAGCCGGAACGCCCGCCTTCACATACAATCTGCTTTTCGGCAAGCGGATAAACATTCGAATGTTCGGAAGAAAAAAATATTTCTTTTCCATCCGTTTTCACCGCGTCCGGTTCGTCGATTCCCGCGACTTGCACATTGGTTTCTGAAACGCGCTCCGGAACAGCGGCAGAAGCATTCGCACTGCTATCGCCCTTCGGCAATGCCTGCGCTTCAAGCCCCTCACCTCCGCCTCTTCCGCCTTGCGGAGCGGAAACATTTTTCGCTTTCTCAAGATAGTCCTTGAATTCCTGTTCGCTCGCAAATTTTTTCACTTCCGAAATTTTTTCTTTCGGTCCGGTGATTCCTGTCCCGCCCTGCCGGACAGAATTGGACGTGCGCTGATAACCGGAGTAGCCGAAGACGATGACCGCGACAAGAATCGCAGCCGCCAAAACGACCCAGAGATATTTCGAGTTCAAATTTTGATTTGGTTCGTCGGGCATGTTTGAAATATTTTTGTTATTAAAGGATCAATGCAGTGTTTGACGAGCATTCAACTCATTGTCGTCCGCACTTTGTTGGATTTCAAACTCAGAAAGAAATCGGCCGCAATCTTCGCCGGATCTTTGGCATGTTTCATATATGTCCTTCGCCAACTTCATTTTTTCTTCGCCGAGATCTTCCAACAAACTTTCATCAGAACTATCCCGCATGCTTTTGTCAGACCCGACAAGACTCATGCTGTCCGTGAGCTTTTGAATGCGCATTTCGATTGCCTGCTTTTCCAAAACAAGCCTTCTCAAATCAGCCAATTGCGCATTTGATTCTGCAGCCCCTTTATTTGAAAAAACATTTCTTAGACTCTCCAGGTTCATAATTTGGCAAACAATTGATTAATTATATTATTATACCACACAATAAAATACCAGCAAAAAAACTGGGACTTGCCTTTGGCAAGCCCCGAAAAAATGAGATTCTTTGCATTATGCATAAAATGCGCCCTGCAAAATTTTTTTCGCTCTCTGAAAGTCTTCTGTGCGATGTTGCGGGACTACAGCAAAGCTAATTTTTCCTTTTTCTTCCGAATATATGATTCCGGATTTCTCCAGCTTTTTCTTCAGAAGGCGAACTTCCTCACTTTCACAAACTACGCTTATCACAACCCTGTCATATCTCGCGGCTGAACCCATCAATCTGTTCTCCTTTCAAGGGATATCCCCTATATTTATCCACATCTCGCTTAAGAATCTCTCGGAAATATAATACGAGAATCCATTTCGAGAAATTTCAAATTTTCGAAAACTGCCTTAAATAAGCATCGGAAGAATAATGATGATTGTGGAATTCCGGCTCCTTTCGTTCCTACAATCTCAGCAATTTTTTCAATGCAACGGCGTTGTTGTGCGCATCATTCGCCGCGGAATATACCAAAGTGACAATTTTTTTCTCGCGGATTGTTTTTTTCAGATCGTTTGCCGGATCCTTTGCTTTCACCAATTCCAATTTATATCTTTTTTGAAATTCCGCCCACTTTTCCGGATCGTGCCCGAACCACTTCCGGAGCTCGTTCGAGGGCGCGACATCTTTCATCCACAGATCAATTTTCGCCTCTTTCTTGGCAAGCCCTCGCGGCCACAACCGATCAATCAAAATCCGATAACCGTCCCCCTTTTCCGGCTTTTCATAAGCTCGCTTCAGTTTCAGCTTAGTTTTTGCCATTACATTTCGGGCTGGGGAGAAGCGAACGTCGCTTTGCACCTTGAAACCCGGCGGTTTCAATACTTCCGCCGCGGGAAAACTCCCGTTTTCCCGACCCCTTTCCCATTCGAT
Source organism: Bathyarchaeia archaeon (assembly GCA_035297345.1). GTDB lineage: Bacteria > Patescibacteriota > Minisyncoccia > Moranbacterales > UBA11712 > JAPLXD01. The sequence continues at coordinate 1,976 of DATGZC010000022.1, read as the reverse complement.
TCGGGCTGGGGAGAATCGAACTCCCGCTACAAGACCCCCAGCCTCGCGTACTACCACTATACTACAGCCCGATTGAATTTTTCTTACTGATTAGCTTTCTCAAGCTCTTTTACTTCGTCAGCCAATCGCTCCAAATTTCTGGATATATCTTTGAGCTCATCACTCTTTCTCTCCAGCTCTCGAGCAAAATCCTTGAGCTTTGAATGGAGATCTGCCATATGTTTAGTTGAAATAATTACACATCAAAACCTATCACAAAAAAGGGAAAAAGGGAAGCCGCAGAATTGCGCAACTTCCCTTTTCATCAACGGAGGACATTGCCTCCTATTTGCTCTCCTGGCATTTCTCGAGGAAATCACATCCGCAGCATTGAACTGCCAACTCGCGATCCGACAGTTGCCGGAGGATTCTCGGAATAACATTAGCAAATGCTTCCGATAATCCCAGTCCGAAGCCGCTGAACGCTTCTTTGAAATACTCCTTCCATCGGAGACAATCTTCAGGTTTGGTTTTTTCCATGTTCCACCTTAGCTGTTTCCCAAGAATCGGGAGTTTACAGTACTTCTTCTGGACATTGTCCTCCATTTTCCGCCGGACATTCACCCTTCGTCTTCTTCTTGAGGCACCGGCTGGAATCTTTCATCCGATTGCACTTTTCCGGCTCTTCACAGCTCATGATTAAGCCCCTTACCTGAAAACCTAGAAGATAAAGAAAGTTAGTGGCATCCTGCCGCAACCTTCGCAACTCTTGCCAATTTTTCCTTTGATCCTGACAATATTTTCGCCGCAAAAACTACACAATTCACCGGTCGGTTCACATTCTTCCTCGGGTTTTGAAGCCGAAATAAAACTCTGATTTCCCTTCGGCACAAATGTTTCCGGCATGACGCTTTCCTCCCCATTTTATTGAATTGATAAAGTACTTCCCAAAAAAACAAAAAAATCTCGGGCTTTTTCGCCGAGATTGAGGATTCTATATTCTTCCGATTAATCTGTTATTTTATGGAATACTCTACTTAGCGAAAAAGACGTGGCTCCAATAAAGAGCACAAGCACCAGGATAAACAGAGTCAGGTTGTTCGCTAAGATTATTTTCATACCGATGGTTAGTTTACAGAATTACCAAGAAATCGTCAAGGCCGGTTATCCACAATTACAAAAGCCGATCTCTCCTCCGTTGAGACCGGCTAGGTGGATGCTGTTTGCACCCTCGCTTCATATTCCTCGACTGCCTTGAGGCACTTTTCCTGAATTTCCTCGGTACATTCTTTCTTCGCATCCTCGGGAGACTCCCCGGAGATAATCTTTCTGCATTGCACAAAGGGATCGCATTTTCCGGAACTGGCAATCTTTGACAATGTAGCTTGGGCATTGTCGCTCAAAAGACAGCCCTTGGGATAATGGAAATCAGTCCAGTTGATCTTTTCAGTCATATCAGGATCCCTGCCGCGGCACCTGGCGAAATTCGTCCAGCAGTTTATCAATCACTTTTTCCACGACATAGGACGGTATAAATGGCATCAGCGGGTCAATACCTAGGGTGATGAAATCAAATATCACTGCTCTTTCAGCGAACCTCAAGCATTGCCCGCAAACAGAAATATTTCTTTTCCCGTAGGCCGGCCCAAAATCAACCTCCGTTTTCGGTTGATATGATGGTTTCTCGCAAACTGCGCAACGATATTTAACCACGCGTTTCGCTTGGTCACTCATGGTTTTCTCCTTTGAAGGTACAGTATTTTGTGATTTGGATACTAGAGGAAAAAAGAAAAAAAGTCAACTGTATTATTTCACCACTTCATACCTCACCACGACCGAATCAGAATTAATCTTCTCAAAACTAATTAGTTTCAAGTCTGCATCGAAATCCCCGCCGAAAACGCCAAGGCCGTGGCCGAAAATTTTCGGCTCGATCGTGAGCCAGATTTCATCGATTAGTTTCTTTTTCAAAAATTGCGAATTGAGATAGGCGCCCC
>DATGZC010000021.1:0-8721 GCA_035297345.1 Bathyarchaeia archaeon | reverse complement strand
AATATGGCGGTACGGAACGGGTGGTATATGAACTGACGGAAGGTTTGGTCAGGCGCGGACACGAAGTGACGCTTTTCGCGAGCGGAAATTCTCCGACAACAGCAAAACTCGTTTCGGTCTATCCGCGATCTCTTCGCGAAGCGAAAATGGTCGAAGATCTGTACGGGCCGAATGCCTTCACGATGCTCAACATCGGAACGGCATATGATATGCAAGATGAATTCGATATCATCCATGACCACGATGGATATCTCAGCTTGCCGGCGGCCAATATTTCGCGAAAACCGGTGGTCATGACCTATCATGGACCCTTCAATCCGGAAGTGAGGCGGCTTTATCAAACGCTCAAAAATCCATACGTCGTTTCGATTTCGAAGGCGCAAGTCAAAGGCGTCTCGGATATAAATCTGGCGGGCAATGTTTACAACGGGCTCACGATGAAAGACTATCCGTTTTCGAGCGATCACGAGGGATATCTTTTGTTCATCGGACGAATATCGGCGGAAAAGGGAGTGCATTATGCGATTGAAACGGCGCTCTATCTCAACCTTCCCTTGATAATCGCGGCCAAGCTTGATCCGATCGACATGTCCTATTTCAACCAGTATGTCGGGCCGCGCCTTTCTGAAAACATCAGATGGATCGGCGAGGTTGATCTTGAGGAGAGGAACCGGCTGATGAGCAAAGCGATGTGCTTTCTCCATCCAGTCACCTGGAAAGAACCTTTTGGACTGACTTTGATTGAAGCGATGGCGTGCGGATGTCCCGTGGCGGCCTTCGGGAAAGGGTCTATTCCGGAAATAGTCGTCAATGGAAAAACGGGCTATGTCGTTTCAGAAATTTATGACATGATCGAAGCGGTCAAGAATATCGAAACCATAAGCCGGCAGGAGTGCCGGCGCCACGCCCTTGAAAATTTCAATGCGGAAAAAATGGTCGACGGGTATGAAAAAATATATCGGAAAATTTTGGCAAAGAGGGCTTGAGCCCGGCTGAAACAATGTTAGCCAAAGAAAATACCCGTTCAGGGTATTTTCTGTCTCATTCCGTCTCGATCAGACCGCCGGCCGGCCTTGGATCAATCTGACGACCAGCAGGACCACGGCGACAATCAGCAGGAGATGGAGGAGGCCGCCGAAAGTATAGGAGCTGAGCAGTCCGATCAGCCAAAGGACGAACAGGATGACGATTATTGTCCACAGCATATACTTTTTGTTATGTGCTTAGTGCTTAATTGTACAAAAACAAAAAATTTTTATTTCGGAAAATCAAATTTCTTTCATTCATCGATTCTTAATAATTTGGACAACAAACGCCTTGTATAAAGGGCGCTTTTCTTTTTCAAACTTTTATGTTCAAGAATTTTTTCAAAGGCGAAAAAAGTATTATATAAGTAGGATAAGCGATCAGCTCCTGAAATAATTCTTAATCCAAAAATTTATGAAACATGAAAAAACGATCGGTATGAAGATCGGAATCGCAGCTTTTTCAGTGTTGTTTTCTTTCGGTCTGTACAGAGGAACAAATTCGACTGCTTTGGCCCAGCAGGCGACAGCCGGTCCCGGATCAATACCGGACGACGCTTTCCGGCGGGATTTCACGAATATGAGATCCCAGGTGATGTCCCAAGGAAACAATGAGACGCAAGAGGACATAGCAAACGGCGACAAGGACCGCGATCTTTCGCAAGGCCGCGTGATTGACGGATTTCTCTACAAGGGGGATTTCGACGGGGATAGCTTTGTAGACCTTGTTGTTTTCCGCTCCGATGGGACATTCGTTCCGATCAGCAACCGGTATTCCAATCTTGATTTCAAGCCCTTTTTTGGGACGAAGGCCGATCAAGATCGATTCTCGAATATGATTGACAGCGACGATGATTTTCGAGTGGAATTCATGACGAGAATTGTGAACGATCGGGATCTTGCGATCCAGCTCTATCGCGTTTTCGACAGTGACAGCGATTTCCGCCAAAAAATCGTTGATCGCCTGAACAACAATGACAAACTGCGGAACGAAGTGATTGAAAGCTTGTATTTTGCCAACCTGATTGACAACAATTTTCGGATCAATTTTGAGGACGACAACAATTTCAGATCCGATGCACTGAACCGCCTCAACAACGACCGGACATTTCTGCAGGATTTTTTGAATCGCGCCATGCAGATGCGCCATCAATCGGGAGGGATGAACCAGCCGTTTCAAAACCAGCCGCCGATAAACCCGAACCAGCCCAGCCCCAAACCGATGGCTCCCGGCGGAGGATGCATGCAGCCAAGCGAACTTCCGGAAGGGACAGATTCGTACCGGCAAAATATACCCTCCTACGGGCCATAATAGGAAGAAGCCTATTCTTGATTGATTGCGAAAATCCCGAGAGATCGGGATTTTCGTGCGGCTTATGGGGGATTATTGATTTATGTTATAATTCGTATAAGTGAAAAATAACAATTCTGTAATGAAAAAAACAAGAAAAAAGCGGGTCTTGTCCGGTGGAATTTTCGTGCTGTCTCTCATGGCGATATTCTGTTCAATTCAAATGCTTTCTTTTCCCGAAAACAAAGCTCGGGCGGCGAATGGCCTGATCAGAACAACAGTGAGAGCATATGGTCCGCCTGAAAAGCCAGTTGTGACGGCGGCCACAGGCTGCACCATCCAAAGGACGCCTTCTGTTCGCATAGAATGGCCGACTGACGAGAATGCGACCGGTTTTGATGTCTATCGGGACAATATAGAAATTATGACAGGCCTGACCGATAATTTTTATACCGACATAAGTATCGCCAAAGACGGCAGTTATTTCTACTACGTCGTCGCGAAAGGGCCGGAAGGGGTGGAAATCTCTGATTCCGTGGCCGTCATAGCCTCGCCATGTCCCGCAATCGCCAATCCAATAGTTCAGGTCACGGCTATCGAGGGAAGCAATACGGAAGATATCGGCGGGATGCCTCAAATCACAGAAAAAAATCCCATTTTTTCAGGGACGACGAATATTCCCTATGCCATCGTCAAGTTGGAAATCCACAGCGAACAGGTTATTTATGCAGAAACCACCGCTAACGAAGTCGGTTTTTGGCAATGGTCGTCGCCGGTTGATCTGACAGAAGAAATCCATACGCTTTATGTCACCGCGATAGACCCCGAGTACCCGACCAACATCACAACCACCAGTTTTGTATTTGAAATCGTGAACAAAAGCGAAGGGGCCGGTGAAAAAAAAGATGGCGATGATAGCAGTGATGACAGCGATAAAAAAAAGACGGAAGAGAAAAAACAAGCGTCTTTTGCGCAGGGGACTATTGTTTCGACTTCGCCTGAGAACGGATCAGACAAAGATGTGAAAGAAGAAGATCAAGCCGATAAACAAAAAGAAATCAACTTCCACATCAGCTTGGTAGATGAAGATTATATCGAAGGAATAAGTGTAAATAATATAGCATATCGCGGCGAGAATATGGAGGTGCAGGTGACGTTCACCGACAAGGTTCGAGAGAATGAGAAGGTCCTGCTTTCCTATTTGCTCATCTCACCCGACCGGGAAACGGTAGAAGAATATTCTGATACTGTTTTCCCCGCCAAAAAAGCCACGATAATCAAAAGCATTCCGCTCTGGCACAAGCTCAATCTGGGAAAATATAAGTTCCAGGTGATTGCGAGCCAAAACGGAATCATAGTCAGTCGTGAAAACTATTTCATTTTGAGGGACAGGCCTGATAGCAAAGAGAAGCTTGGCAGATTATCCAAATTTGTTCAATATTTCATGGGCATAATTGTTGTGGTATTTTGGCCGTTCAACCAGTTTGTTAGAGGAGCCCTTGCGCGAAGACCGGCAATTTTGATGGTCAGCTGGCTGAGCAAAAAGATAGCCAAGAAAAAATGAGAATGCATTTAAAGAAAATATTCAAAATTATTCCAATATTCGCGCTGATTTTCGCCTGGGTTTTTTCCGGCTGGCCGCAGATCGGCAATTTTCCGCCAAAAATTGAAAGAGCTCAGGCGGCAATCACTCTCCGGGCGGCTGGAGCTTGGACCAGCGGTACATCTGGCTTGACTCCAGGGATCCCAGTGGCCCAGATGACAGGTGATTTAATGCTCTGCTTTTATGGCACTAAACCATATAATGATTCGCCGACTATCAATCAAGGATGGATCAGTCTCGGCAGTGCTACGGACGGAACAGTGGCTGCCGGAGTCGATGTTGGTTCGATGCAGACCCGAGTTTTCTATAAGATTGCTGATTCGGATACGGAGACCGATCCGACGATTACCAATACCACAAACAATGTTTCTGGGGCCGTAATTGTTGTTTTTGCGAAAGCCTCTACCGAAGGATGGGTAACGCCGGTCGGTGCCGGGGGAGGAGACGCAACGGCCGGAACTGGTTTTTCAGTGACGGCGGCTTCCAACCCAGGAATAACTGCAAATGATATGCTGGTGGGGTTTGGGGCAATCCGTTCGGACGCGGGAACGCAATCGAACATTTCCATCACGGCTTCCGGCGCTACGATGGGAGCATTCACGAAATACCCGGCTGTCGATCTGGCAACCACTTCCGGCGGGGATATGGCGATGAGCGGCGGTTTTGTTGCTGTGTCTTCGGGAACAGCTTCAGCTGCTCCGGTTTACGCCTCGACATTGGCCGCTTCTCATACAGGTTCTGCTTATATAGTCCGCCTGCGCAAATCCGATTCTCCCACTGTCACCACTCAAGCGGTGGGAAGCGTGGAAGCGACCACCGCGACGGGAAACGGCAATATCACAGCTACCGGCGGGGCCAACGCCGACAGACGGGGATTTGCCTATATGGCAGGAACTTCCGGTGACCCGACGACTTCGGATAGCGTGGCCTATGATGACGGATCATTCGGCACCGGCGCTTATACCAAAGGCCTGATCGATTTGTCGCCCGGAACGAATTATCGCGTGAGAGCCTATGCAGTCAATTCGGGAGGTACGGGATATGGATCGACAGTACAGATTCTCACGAAGCCGGCCGCGCCGACGAATGTGGCGGCGAGTGACGGTGATTTCACGGACAAAGTTCGGGTGACCTGGACCAAGTCCGCCGGGGCGACCGATTATCACGTCTGGCGCGACAGCACGGACTTGGGCAGTGCGGGAGACGTTGCCGCGTTCGATGACACGGGAGCCGATGCGCCGAGCATCACGCCTGGATCTTCTGTTGCGAGTGACGGAACAAGCGCCACGCAGGTGGACTTGAGTCTTGCGGGTGAAGCCTTCAATGATGGAACCAGCCACACATACAAAGTTGTCGCTTCAAATTCCGCGGGGAGCAGCGTGGACAGTCCAACTAATATGGGATACAGGGGCTATGGCGCTCCTTCTTATCAGTGGCAGAGATCATCCGGTGACAGCGATGGGGGATACTCGGACATAAGCGGAGCAGATTTCGAATCATATGCCGATACCGGTGCGCCTGCCGACGGAAGCGCCAGATATTATCGATGCATTTTGAGCGCTACCGGCTTGTCCCAGCAAACGTCCGACCCCAACAGAGGATTCAAAGGCGTCATTTCCATCACATTGGAAACGGGAAGCGGAGCTATCACATATGGTTTCGTCGCAACATTGCAGGATACGACCGCAGCAGGAGTAAATCAATCGCAAACAGTCAGAAATACAGGAAATTTGGCGGAAGATTTCAATATCAAGGGCAACAATAGCGCCAATTGGGTGCTGGCTGCGGCTCCTGGGAATGAACAATATTGCCACAAATTCTGCGACAACGGTTCTTGCGACGTTTCTCCGACCTGGACGGCTCTTACGACCAATTTTCAGTCGCTTGCTGCCAACATAGCAGTAAACGGAACAAAAGAATTCGATTTGCAGATCGGCGTGCCAACTGCGACCTCTGCCAGCAGCCAACAGCAGGTGGATGTCACGGTTCAGGCTGTCCAGCACTGATTGACAGTTTCTGAAAAGGCCTCTTGCAAGGATTTGGCACTATGGTATCATTTAATCAAGTCGAGATAAGCAACAATAAATACGAAAAAAAATGAAAAACAAAATTACGAAATCGGGGGCCATTAAGCTGGTGATTCTTTTGGTTGCCGGATTGCTTATCGGAGTGGGATCTGAAGCCGCGGATACCGGGCAGGTTTCTGCCACGGTCACGGCGCAAAATATAACTGTTTCTGTGACCGACGGATCGGTTTCTTATGGAACGCTGGCGCTCAGCGGAATCAGTGCTACCACAACCGGAGCGGGAAACGTTAATGATTCCCAGATCGCTACCAATGACGGCAATGTGGCTGAAGACTTCAATATAAAAGGAGCCTCCACGACCGCTTGGACTTTGGCCGCGACGCAAGGTGCCAACCAGTATTTTCACAAATTCTGCAACAACGGCACTTGCGACGTTTCTCCGACCTGGACGGCTCTTACCACGAACTATCAGACGCTCGGAACAAGTATTGCCTCTTCCGGAACAAAAGAATTTGACCTGCAGATCGGCGTGCCAAGTTCGACGGCCACTTTCACTCAACAAAATGCCGATGTGACCGTTCAGGCAGTGGCTCACTAGAAACGCTTTTCATTACTTGCTTAGCAATATATGAAAAAGAAAACAATCATCACGATTCTCTTGATGTCTTCGCTGGTTTGCCCAACGAAGATTTTCAGTAAGATCGGCGTCGGGATCGGAACATCCAAAATAGAGATGAATGAAGCTCTCAACCCCGGCAGCCTTCATGAATTGCCTTCTCTTTCTATTGTCAATACGGGCGACGAACCTTCCGAATATGAAGTTGGCGTTGAGTACCAGGAGGACGTGCCGCAAATGCGACCGCTCAGGGAATGGTTTGTTTTTGATCCTCAACAGTTTCATCTTGAACCGGGTGAAAACAAAGTAGTGAAAATTTTCCTTGATTTGCCAGTGAAAGCTGTCCCGGGAAATTATTTTGCTTATCTCGAAGGCAGGCCATTGAAAAAATCTGTAAGTGAGAGCGGAACAGCGGTGGGAGTGGCCGCAGCCACAAAACTCTATTTCTCCATAAAGCCGGCCAGTTTTTTGGCGGGAATCTATTATAGGCTGAATTCTCTTTGGACGAAGTATGCTCCTTGGTCATACGTGGCGGTCTTAATCATCTTGTTGGCCGTTATCATGGCCATTCTGCGAAGATTCATCACTTTCAATGTTGGCATCGGCCTAAAAAAAGAGAAGGAAGAGTGAAATTTGTTTTTCAGGAAGTAATATTTTGCTTTTTAGCAGGGCTTTTGCCTGCTTTTTTATTTTTCTAAATAACTTGACAAAAATCTTGTATTATATAATAATAGCTCAAAGTACCTTGAAAATGTGAAAAAAGCCATTTTTTGGCTTATATAAAGTTAAATCTGCAAAAATTGACGAAAAGGAGATCGGCGATGACGACAAAAAGGATTTTGTTGGCAGTGGTGGTGTGTTTCTCGCTGTTGACTAATGCTGCTTCGGCCTCGGCCCAGGTAACTTATAAGCAGATCGGAACTGTGATTGTAGCCGTCGACAGCAGCGGCAAGCAGATCCAACCGGATCTCAAAGGAGGAAAAAGGTCCGGGGATTTGACATTTGCCTTTGAGGGTTGGAATGCTGATGAGATAACAACTCTGCAAGGGTGGATCGCGGATATGTATCCTCTCATCAAGCGGGTCTATGGACCGCCAGCGTTTGCCATTGAAATAAAGATCGTGAAGGGATCGGGCCCGTGGTACAATTCATACACAAATGAAGTCGGACTTTCCGGTTTAGCGGCGCCGGATCAGCTATGCCATGAAATCGTTCATGCCTTTCACGACGACCTGATTTTCATTTGGAATAGTTTTGAAGAGGGGATGGCTCGGGCGGTGGAAGTTTGGGTAATGAGTCAGTTGCCGTATCCGTACTGGGATCGAAATCATTCCAGTACGCAAGACGACGTCTGGTACGCGGCGCATAACGTACCGGCGATTTCCTGCTCGAACGGAAATTTCTTTATGGGATCGGCCTTGGCGATGGCTCGCTATCAGGAAGCGGCTTATGCCTGGGCCAAATTGTTGCTCGAAGATCTCAGATTTTTCCTGAAATTCAATGCCGCCTATTATGCGGCGGCAAAAGCGGATGCGACTATCTGCAGCGACATCGATAGGATAAAATCGCTGATCGCTCAGATCAAACCAAAAGCGGAGGGCGATGATTTTTCAGTTTGGTACGCCAAGCAGAAGATCTTAGATTTTTCGCCTGGAGCAGGCTATCAATTCCTGCTTCGCGGCGGAAAAACCCTCTATGGTTATCTCCGCGATGCGAACGGCGGCGAAACTCCGCTCGCTGGAGCCCCGGTGAGTTGGGATATTCTCGACGCCGGCGGGCATACCCTGGGCACTGGCAGCGGCACCATGACGGACTTGGGATGGATTGATATCTCAACTCAATTTGCCGGCTATTCAGGCAAGATCGTCGTGAGCGTGACCGCGGCCGGTGAGGCCCAATCTTTCACGACAGTCGTCGGCAACTTCACAGGTATCTTTGGAGCGGTGCCAGGCGAAGGAACCGTCACAGTATTTCCTTCGAAGGGGAAAAGCTTGACGGTCGCCGTCTCGAACGGCGCCTTCTCGTTTCCGACTTTCGAGAAAACGACGGGGCAGTTCAGGGTGATATATCAGCCAGCAGACGGTTCGCCGTCGTCCAGCATGACAATCACGAAAGACGCGGCAAATTATTATATTCCTTTCAAATAAGCTCGTCTTTCC
>DATGZC010000020.1:0-3716 GCA_035297345.1 Bathyarchaeia archaeon | reverse complement strand
GGGTGGCGAGGATACGCCGGCAGTCGGATTTGCGCTCGGAATGGACCGGATCGTGAATGAGATGAAAAAAATGGGCGCAAAAACCTATCATGCTCCACGAGCCCGCGTTTTTTTGGCACAGCTTGGGAGTTTTGCCAAGCGAAAAAGTCTTCGAATGTTTGAGTCCCTCGAGCGGAACGGCATCGTCGTGGCGGAAAGCTTTGGAAGAGGAAGCCTCAAATCGCAGCTCAAAATCGCCGACCGGCTGAGAGTCGAGCTCACTTTGATATTGGGACAGAAAGAAGCCATCGACGGAACGGTCATCGTCAAAGAAATGGCGAGTGGAATGCAGGAAGTGGTGAATTCCTCGAAATTGATCGACGAAGTGAAGAGAAGACTCAAGAAATAATTTTAAATTTTCAATTCTAAATTTGAAATGAAATCCTAAATGATTAAATTTAAAATTTAGATATTTAGTCATTGATTTAAAATTTCAAATTTAGCCTTTAAAATTTATGAGTGACTGCGTTTTTTGTAAAATTGCCTCAAAGGAAATTTCCGCTGACGTCGTATACGAAGATGACGATGTGATTGCTTTTCGCGATATGCATCCGATTGCGCCAGTGCACGTTTTGGTGATTCCAAAGAAACATATTGAGAGTATTGCGGATATCGCTGATGAAGATACGATGCTGATGGGGAAATTGGTCGCAGCGGCCAAGAAAATCGCCGAGGACTTGAAAATTTCGGAGAAAGGGTATAAGCTTCTGTTTCGGGTCGGCGAGCACGGAGGACAGGAAGTGGGACATATCCATCTTCACCTGCTGGGAGGAGTGCAATTAGCTGAGAATATTAGACCTATTTGAGCCCAGAGCGCTTAATTCGATAGAATTTTCAATTTCAAATTTAAAATTTTAAATCAATTTTGAATGACCGAATTTTAAATTTTAAAATTTAAACATTTGGATTGATTTGAAATTTGAAATTTAGAATTTGAAATTGTTAGAGAGGGGGTATTTATGATCGAAGTAAAAAAGAAAGATCGTGAGACATCGGAAAGTTTGCTCCGGCGTTTTTCGCGTCGGGTCCATCAGAGCGGAGTTTTGCTCACGGCGCGGAAAGGCCGCTTTTATGCCAAGCCGAAAAGCCGGCGCCAGACCCGCGAATCCGCGCAATATCGAGCGAAAGTGAAAAAAGAAGTCGACAAACTCAAGAAGATCGGAAAATTCGACGAAGAATCATTCAAACGTGTGAAGAAAAAAATCAGCGAACAATAAAATTATGATCCATCAAACCATCGAAGCCGAACTCAAATCCGCTTTGAAATCCGGCGAGAAAGAAAAAACCGGCGTTTTGCGCTTTTTGATCTCGGCGATCAAAAATTATCAGATCGAGATCAAAGCGAAAGACGAAGAATATCTTCCGGATGAAGAAGTGATTGCGGTCATTCGCCGGCAAGTGAAGCAAAGAAAAGATTCAATTGCGGAATATGAAAAAGGCGGCCGCCCGGAACTGGTGGAGAAAGAAAAGGCGGAGCTTGATATTCTCAAGAACTATCTTCCTGCTGAGGCGGGGGAAGAAAAAATCCGCGAAATCGTGAAAGCCAAAAAATCTGAATTGGGAATCACTGATAAAAGCGGATTCGGAAAGCTGATGGGCGCGACAATGGCCGAGCTCCGTGGCCAAGCCGACGGCGACGCGGTAAAGAAAGTAGTGGAAGAGGAATTGGGATAAAAGACTGCAGAAACGCCCCGTTATGTTGAAGCATAGCGGGGTTTTGCTTTTTGGTGCTGAAAAATATAGAATAAAACCAATGAAAACTTCCATTGAGATCGCCAATCTCACCAAAAAGAGAATCGATCCGAAATATATTCGAAAAATTGTGCGGAAAACGGCGAAATTGGCCGAGGTGAATTTGAGCTCGCTCGGAATATCAGTTGTGTTTGTCTGCGAAGCGGAAATCAGGAAATTGAACCGTGAGTATCGCAAAAAGAACAAATCCACAGATGTACTTTCTTTCAATCTCGTTTCGGGTTATAATAAAGTCGGAAAAGTATTGGAAGGGGAACTAGTGCTTTGTCCTGTTGCAATTGCGAAAAATGCTCGTGAGAACAAAGTCCATTTTTCACGCGAGCTGAGTTTCGTTTTGGCGCACGGTATGCTGCATGTTTTGGGTTGGCGGCACGGAAAAAAAATGTACGCTTTGCAGGACAAAGTTTCCTCAGAATTATGAACAGCATAAACAAATTTTTCAAAAGTTTCCGGTTTGCCTTTCGCGGTTTGAAGTACGCTCTCAAAAATGAGCAAAACTTTCAGGTCGAAGTCTTGATTGGTATATTCGTCGTGATTCTCATGTTCTTGTTCCCCACGCGCACGCTGGAAAAAATCGCGCTTTTCATCGTCATTTTTGCCGTTCTTGTTATGGAGCTTATAAACACGATTTTCGAGCGGGTGGTGGACATACTGAAGCCCCGCGTCCATCCCTACGCCCAGCTTGTGAAGGATATTATGGCGGCGGCCGTCCTGCTGGCTTCGATCGGGGCCGCGGTTGTTGGCGTGATCATTTTTTGGCCGTATTTCAAGGATCTTTTTTTGCGGAGTATGTAGTTTTTTTGTATAATTACAACACACTATGTCAAAAGGCGAAATCATCATCGGTTTGGACGTCGGTTCCTCCAACGTTCGGGTCGTGATTCTCCAAAAATTCGAAGAGGAAGAAAAGCCGCGCGTGATGGGTGTGGGTTTGGTGCCGTCCTTCGGAATGCGGAGGGGAGTCGTAGCTGATGTTGAAGAGACGATCAAATCCGTCTCAACCGCCGCTGGAAATGCCGAGCGTACTTCAGGCATTCCTGTTTCGCGCGCCATTGTGAGCGTGGGGGGCACCCATATAAGCTCGCAGGAAAGCCAGGGAGTGGTTGCGACGGGGAAAGCGGACGGGGAGATCACCGTCGATGACCTATCGCGTGTTTTGAGTGCGGCCGAAACCATCTCTCTTCCTTCAAACACGGAAATTCTCCATGTCATTCCGCGCAACTATTCCGTTGATGATCAAAAAAATGTGAAAGATCCGATCGGGATGAACGGGATCCGCCTCGAGGTGAATTCGCTGCTGGTCCTCGGTTCGACTCCTTTCATAAAAAATCTTTCCAAATGCGTATACCAAGCCGGAGTGGAAATTGATGATCTTGTTTTTGGAGGGCTTGCGGCGGCGAAAGCGGCTCTCAACAAGCGGCAGAAGGAGCTCGGAGTGGTTCTCATCGATATGGGAGGCGGGACGACCAATTTTATCGTTTTTGAAGAGGGCGAGTTGGTCCAGATGGGGGTTGTTCCGATCGGCGGCGGGCATATCACGAACGACATCGCCATCGGCCTTAGAACCTCGATTGATGTTGCGGAAAAGGTGAAAATCAACTATGGCTCGGCTTTGCCGGACGAGATCAGCAAAAAAGAGCAGATCAACCTGGCGGAAATCGATCACAACGAAGAAGGAGAAATTTCCCGCCATCATATTGCGGAAATTGTTGAAGCTCGCCTGGAAGAAATATTCACATTGGTCGACAAGGAGCTTCGAAAAACGGGCCGTTCAGGAATGCTGCCGGCGGGAGCGGTTCTCGTGGGAGGCGGGGCTAAGCTTCCGGGCGCGGTGGATGTCGCCAAAAAATTGCTGCGGCTTCCGGCTCAAACCGGATTTCCGTCCGATCTTGGCGGCATTGTGGACAAAGTTGATGAGCCGGGAT
>DATGZC010000019.1:0-1856 GCA_035297345.1 Bathyarchaeia archaeon | reverse complement strand
TTTTCTGCGCCCGCTTTGAATTTTTGATCCACGCAGCTTTGCCGATGCGCCGGTTGCTTGTATGGCGTGCTGCGCCGCGCCCAAGGAAAATTTTCTGGTCCGGCCACCGGCAGATTTTGCTCAATTTCCGTATAGAACGGCTCGAGCTCGTCATAGCAGATCGGCCAGTCAACTCCGACGCCGTCCAATGAGCGAGTTTTGAAATCCGATGGATGAAGCCGCAGGGACATCATAGTGTAGTGCACGGTTCCGCCCCCGACTCCTTTTCCGGATGTTCCGGAGCCGACATCGAGCAAATCTTCCCCCTTGGAAATTCGGGGGTCGTTCCATTTGAGCTTTTCCATCTCGCGCTCGTCGCTCACAAAATCCTTCTCTGTTTCCCAATGCGGCCCGGCATCGAGGCCCGTCACGTGAAGACCAGCTTCGGCGAGCTTTCCGAAAAGCACACCGCCCGCTGCGCCAAGGCCGATGATCAGAATGTCTGTTTCATCTCTGGTATTTTTCATTTAAAATTAAAAATTTTAAAATTCTATCATTTGTAATTTGGTTCCCAGTCTTCTTTTTCACCGCAATTGAGGTAAGGATAGCCCTCGGGGAAGGCTGGACCGGGAAAGCCGATTTTATTCCAGCCTGCGGGATGGGAAAAATATATGGCAGTTGCGTCCGCCAAAACTCTTTTCAAAAAGCGGTGCAAAAAATCATCCGTCTTTCTTTCGAAAATAGCTGAGATATATTTTTCGACTTGAGGTTGGCTGAAATCTTCAATCGGTTTTCCAAAAATTTCTTTGGCCTCTCTTGCGAAATCAGCAAGTCCTTTTTGATAGAATTCTCTCGGCCAGGGATTCTTGCCATAGCGGACGCCTTTGATATCGTTCTGCAGATCCCGGTCGATAATTTCCGCTATTCTTGTTTTGTGAGGATCGTTGGGATCCTGCGGCATCAAAGCGTCGATCAAAATTTCCAAAGTTTCGCCCTCGCGATCGGTCAAAAATTCGAAAGTTGAAATTGCGCCGGTTTCCGCGGCGATTCGATTTCTGATGACTTCCCTCGTTTCCGGATCCCATTTGCCCATTCGGTCGAGAGAATTGTAGTTTTTATCCAGCTGATACGACATAAAAAAATCTCCCACAATTCGCCTTTGAATCATTGTCACATCGCTACGCCGTGCAAGCAAAAATATCCTTTTTCGAGCCCGTATTTGTCCCAAACCGGACAGGTGCCGCAGATGCAGCCCTTTTCAACAAGCGGGCAGGCGCTTTCACCTCTTCCGCAAAAAAGTTTTTCGCCCTTTTCACGCGTACATTCGGTGTAGGTCGGACAATTCGGGCAAACGCACTTTGCAAAATTTTCCTGGTTATCATCAACTTTTGGCATGTGGAGCTATTGAAAAATTTATTGAACGGTGATGGCGGCTTTCATTGTCGGATGGACGGCGCAGTGATAGGGGAAAACGCCGGTCTCATTGAAAGTGAAAGAATATACCTGGCCCTTCGAAAGAGAGGGGCCCTGGAATTTTCCATCGTCGCTTGCCACCTGATGAGGCGCCGAGTCTTTGTTCGTCCATATGACCGTGTCTCCTTTTTTGATGGTCAAATTGGCGGGCGAAAAAGCAAAATTTTCGATAGTGACGGGAGAAACAGCGGCCTGGCTCGGGCTGCTTGGTTCGGGCGCGGTCGGAGCCGTCATTTGATTTTGATCCTGATTTGACGGTTTATTGCCGGGCTGGCCGCCTGGCTCGGAAGTGACGCTCGGGGACGAGCTGGGGGGAGGAGCTGATGGAGACGGGCCTGTGGCTCGGTTGGTGCTTTTGGAATAAAAATAAGCGATCCCGATGATCACAAGAACAATGATGACAA
>DATGZC010000018.1:0-2140 GCA_035297345.1 Bathyarchaeia archaeon | reverse complement strand
AAACAAGGCCGCGACCGCAACTTCCAGGCCATTTTGCCTCTTCGCGGGAAAATTTTGAACGTGGAAAAAGCGCGGATCGACAAAATGCTCACCTCGCAGGAGATCAAAAATCTCATCATTGCGATGGGAACGGGCGTCGGCGATCAAGCCAATATCGACAAGATGCGCTATCACAGAGTCATCATCATGACGGATGCCGATGTCGACGGATCTCACATCCGCACGCTGCTTCTCACTTTTTTCTATCGCAACTTCGAAGAAATCATCAAACGGGGCTATCTATATATCGCCGCGCCGCCGCTCTATCGGATCTCAAAGGGAAAAGAGGTGCATTATGCCTACAACGATGAGGACAAGGCTGAAATTATCGAAGAATTTTTGAAAAAAAAGATTGAGAAACAAAAAATAGCTGCCAAGGCCAAGAAAAAAAGCGAAATCAAAGAAGAAGGAGAAGAAATCAGCGATGAAGAGAAAAAATCCGGGGTGAACGTCCAGCGCTACAAAGGTCTTGGAGAAATGAATCCTTCGCAACTGTGGGAAACAACCATGGATCCTGCAAATAGGGTGATGTACCAAGTGAACGTCGAAGATGCCGTCGAAGCCGACAAGATTTTCAATATTCTCATGGGCTCGGAAGTCGAACCGCGTAAGCGCTTTATCCAAGCTGAAGCCCGGAGCGTTGTGAACTTGGATGTTTGAGGCTCGCTGGCATGCCAAAAGTTATCCACAGTATGGTTTGTCTATGCTTATGCGAAAAAATGTGTTAGAATAATTACGAAAGAAAATCAGGCGACCTGATTAGGCATCTTATGCAAGCATCTTATCTCATGACAAAAGCAGAGGAGGTTGTAACTGTAGACCCGCATGCAAAATTGACGGATGTTGCCCGCATACTATTTGAAAAAAAATTCACCGGTCTGCCTGTGCTAGAGAAAGGAAAAGTCGTCGGTCTTATCACAGAAAGAGATTTGTTGACAAGGGATCCATCATTTGAGATACACATACCTTCCTTGATCACGATTCTGTCCGATTTCAAAGTGATTGAAAAGCTTTCAGAAAAGCAGAAGGACGAATTGAAACAGATTTTTTCCGTGGAGGCCAGAGACATTATGGAAACCGACTACTCCTTTGTTTCGGCGGATGCGCCCCTCACTGAAGTGATGAAAATAATGACTGAAAAACATGCCAATCCGATATTGGTCGTCGACGGGAGCGGGGGATTGGAAGGTTTGATCAGCCGCGCGGATATCCTGAAATTTGTGGGACGGTTCAATGAACTTGAATTGAATTTCATATCAAGCGGAGCCGTTGCCAATCCGTAGGCAGATTCAAGAAATATTCATCGATAGCTCCAGCGGGGACACATAGGGGGAGGTATCAAATGAAAACAAAAAAAACAAAAAACAGTTTGGAAAAATTTTTAGCTTATAACAAGGCAGGCCGTATTTAACGCGCCGGCTTTTTTGTTTTACAAAAATGATTCCAATAATGAAAAAAATACTCTCGATAATTTTGGCTGCGGTGTAAACGCTAGCGATTTTGGGATTATTAAAACGGATTTCTTGAAACCGACTTCCGAACTTTCAAATCCCAAAACGGATATCGACGGCGACGGGCTGGTGACTGTGAAAGACTCCGGCATATTTTTTAGCAACTGGAAATAAACAATTTAATATAAATAATATAATATCTTTATAACAAAAAAATGAAGCAAGACAAAAAAAGCGACAATCAGCGAAAAGTCGACAAAAATATAAAAAAATCCTTCCAGAAGGTCTCCTCCGGGTTTTCTCTGGTTTCCAACGTCGATATTCAAGCTTGGAAAGCCTATCTGGTGATTTTTTTCGTAGCCGGATTTTTCGCGTCACTCATCTGGGGCGCTTATAGTACTTGGTATTTGAATACCAAAGCCTCGGCCACCGCCACTATGTACACGCTGACGACCAATCAAGCGCATAGGGCCGGTGAAAATTTTCAGACCCAAATCCTTCTCGATACTTCTTCTCAAAATATCGTGGCCGTGCAAGCGGTAGCCACTTTCGATCCGACCCTAGTTACGATTTCCAGCCTGGATAATTCTGTTTCCGATTTTCCAAACGAGCTTGCAAAAAATGTCGATAGCCAAAACCACAAAATATTT
>DATGZC010000017.1:0-3601 GCA_035297345.1 Bathyarchaeia archaeon | reverse complement strand
GACCATTATGGCTGGCGAAACCGGTCGCAACCAGGTTTATGCCACTGCGGCCGTATTAGGTGGCGCAATTGGATTGAATGCATCAGCTATTCAATTCCATCTGGAGGCGAAGGGAAAAGAAGTGGCCTCCGAGGAAACCAGAGTTGAGTTTCCGCCGGCCACAGCGCCGGCACCTCAGGCAATGCCGAAAAACCTGAAAGATGCCAAGCTGCGGTGGGTTCCACCTCCTGCAGCTCCTCCGGCAAAACCGATAGTGACCAAAAAAGTGACCTATTTCAACCCGACGACTCCTTTGGGAGGAGCTGGGGGCGTTGGTCCTGGATTCCTCCAGGACTGGGTTGGCAAATTTGCGCTCGCCGCTGGTGAGGCGACTCAAGGTGGGCTGTTCCCGGCAACCAAGGTCAGCCAGACCATCCAGGGAACTTTCCAAGGGGGTCAAGGCGGCCGTGGAGGATCTGGCGGGAGCTCGAGTTCTAGCTCCGCTTCAAGTGCGTCAGCGGCTGCAGCGGCAGCCGCCGAATGAGGCAGTCGCTAAGCAGACCGCCGCAATAAGAGTCTCTATGCTCTATTTGCTTATTCTTATCAAGAATATGGCATCTAGGGCATAGGGCTCTTTTTTTGGAATAAAACAGTTTTTCGCTTGTATATAGTATTAAAATAAGCGACAATAAACGTATTCTTTAATTTTCCTATAAAGCACTTGACAAAATATAACCTTTTCTGCTAGGGTATGAAATCAACTTAATTGATATAATCTAATAATTTACCAACCATATGACAAAAAACGGTAAAAACCTGGCGAAGGTTCTGTCAGTTTTCGCCCTAGCAGTGCTTTTTGTTGGATCAAAAGCTATTGCAAGTGACTCCAGCTCGAGCGCCACCGCAAGCTCAGCGGCGGCTGCAACAGCCAGCACCAGCCACATTTCGGCCAGTGCCGGTGCAGCAGGATCTTCTGGCGCAGGTGCTAGCTCAAGTTCGAGCGGTACTCCAAGCTCCTCCAGCTCAAGCTCGGGCGCCTCTTCTGCCGCTGCTGCTGCAGCGAGCACAGGGAAAGGATCATCCAGTTCAACTTCGGGGTCCGGTTCAGCTTCAGGATCGGCCAGCGGTGCTTCATCTGCGGCTGCTGCCAGTGCAGAAGCGAGCGGAGACAACAACGATCACGAAGACAATGATGACAACAATGATCATGATGACAACGACCACAAAGATCACCATGACAATGATCATCACGATCATGGCGACGATTGCGACGACGATTGCGACGACGACAACGATGTAGCAATCGTTCAAGTTCCGCAAAGTTTGCCTTCAACCGGAGCGGGCGCGGCTGGAATGGCCGGGATCGCTGGGGTTGCTTCTCTTGCGGCCGTCGGTATCAAAAGAAAGTTTGCCAAATAGGAAAAATCAAAACGATCTCATTAGGAGTCCCGGATACATCGGGGCTCCTATCGTAAAGGGATGCTATAGGAAAAATTATGTTTACTAAATTTAAAAAATTTTTTTCTAAATTCAAATTTGATCCGAGAAACGCAGCTTTTGCAGTGGTTGTTTTTTTGGCTGTGTATGCAATTTTGTTCTATTTCACAAGCTGGAATACGAAGCCGGTTTTCGAAACATCCTTGAAGGCCGATTCGTCTTTTGCCGGATCAGTTGGCACTGATGACAAAACTTTGGCTACAAAAGCGGGCATAATGCTAGGGGACTACAATGTCTGGGCAGCTAAAAATGATTTGAATGGCAATACCGCCAAATTAAACGGCGATCCGGATGGCGACAAGCTGCCCAACTATCTTGAATATGTCCACGGGACCGATCCCAAAAAGACTGATTCGGACGGGGATGGATTCAATGACCGGCAGGAAATCACCAATGGATATGACCCAGCCGCGCCGGGAGATGCCCGACCGACGGTTCAACTTTCGATTTCAAAAATCGGGATCACGGCGCCGATGGTTTGGTCCAAAAGTGAGAGCGAGAAGGACCAGCTTGCGGATCTTCAAAACGGGGTGGCTCATTTTTCAAAAACAGCTTCCCCTGGTCAGAATGGAAACATGATCGTTTCCGGACACAGTTCGAACTTTATCTGGGCGAAAGGGAAGTACAACTATATATTCAAAAATCTCAACAGTTTGGAGCCGGATGACGTTGCAGATATAAAAATGATCCAGCAAAATGGAAAGACCATCACCTATCACTATAAAATCAGCGAAAAATTCACGACTGTGGCGAACGACGCCAGAATATTCAAGAATACGGACGGGCCGAGCCTTACTCTTTCAACCTGTTGGCCGCTTGGGTCGAATTTGCGACGGTTGATTGTGAAAGGGGAGATTGTGAATTAGATTTTTTCAGTTCCTCCCCTCCTCAGTTGAGGAGGGGGCAGGGGGAGGTGTTGTTTCAGTCTGCAGAACTCTCAACACCTCTCTGTCCTCCGGACATCTCCCCTCATCTGAGGGGAGAAGGATACGGAATTATTTATTTGACAAATAATCAATTATCGCTGATAATGACCAACTAACAAATCATCAAAAAATTATGCAATCTTGGAAAAACTTCGCAGACAAAAATAGGCTTTCTCGTATGATTCTCACGGGAGCCGTCGTGATGCTTTTTGTGTTTATCATCTCGCTCTTTCTTCCCAAAAAATGGCAAGTGAGCGGAAAAATTGTCGTTTTCCCGTCCGGCCAGCCCGCCATCGCTTCGCAGAATCTCGTGCCGGAAATTTGGAATACGGCGGAAATTATCAACAGCGCCGCTTTCCAGAAAGAAAATTTCGGCGCCGAAGCCGCGAATTTTGCGGGTGCGAGCGTTTTGAAGAATTCTTCAATGGTCTGGGTGAAATTTCGCAGTTCTGAAAGCGACGTACGGAATGTTGAAGATCTGATCGTGAAAGTCCCGTCCCAGGTCAACGATTTTTCGCGCGATCTATATGGCGGCTCGCCTTTCAAATACAAGCTGGTGAGCGATCCTGAAATTTCTGCAAGTCCGGTTCGGCCGAATCTTCTCTTGAACGCCATTTTTGGATTCTTGGCCGGTATCGTTCTCTATCTTCTCTTTTGGCTGGGAATCGCCTCTAGGCGTCCGGTTGTTGAAGATTTCGAAGTCGAGGAAGAAAAAGCGACGATTGTTTCGCCGGAAATCAAGGCGGAGGAACCCGCGGAAGTGAAAAAGGCTGGAAAGGGAAAAGTTGAAATGATAGACGGCCGCCCGCATTTTGTGCCGAATAAGATGGAAGGCGCGAAATCGTCCGCACCCGAAAATCTTCCTTTTGTTGATGAAGCGGCTCCTTCTTTCGATTCCAATCTCGAAGAGCCTTCCGACGAAGAAGTGAAAGAGCGCCTGAACAAATTGATGAGAGGAGAACTGTAATCACAAAAATCTATATATTGACAAAGGGCCCGTTACTTCGGGTCTTTTTGATTTTTTGGGGAAAATGGTTTAGCATAATAATGCTAAATAACTTAAATAGTTTTTCCCAGAAGGTAATCCACCAGTTCTACTGGTGAGACTCGAAAAGGTTTTACCGTTCCGACAACCACAAAAAAAAGACACAATGTTGTACAATGAGCTTGGGGCCTGATGAGTGGCCAATCGCTCATGA
>DATGZC010000016.1:0-15359 GCA_035297345.1 Bathyarchaeia archaeon | reverse complement strand
ATTTATAAGGGGGCACGCGTTCGATGATTGGGGCTATTTGGGCTATTTTCATGGCAATTAAGCTTCATGTATTCGTACAAACAATCTCTTCATTTCTTCCTTTCCGCTCATTTTGAATGCAAAAAAACAGGGATTTGCCCTGCCTTTTTGTTGTGTCGCGGCCGGAAAAATTATCTAGCGAACTTTATCGGAATGGCCACCAAATAATCATTTTGCGGCAATCCGGACGGATTGTCTTTCATAAAATACAAGAATCCGTCGCTCGTTGTCGGATTTTGGAATTCTAGGCTGGCCTCGAACGGCGCCCAGTCTCGGGTCATCCATTCACCCTGGGCCAGTGCGTTGCCCCGGGCAAAAAAATTGCCCTTGCCGTCCATAAGCTTGATCGGGAATTCCCCTTCAAAAAACCAGGTTCCCTTGGCTCTTCCTTTCACGACCAACGGGCTCCGGACGATATCGCCCCTTTTTATGTTCGCCACCTCAAGGCCGCTCACTTCCGGTTTGTCCGCGCCTTGGGTCGCTTGTTCTTGCTCTTCGGAAATTTCTTTGGAAGCGCCTTGCTCATTCTGGATGATTTTCTCTGATTGCTTGGTTTCGCATATTCCTTGCGGCTTTCCGCTCAAAGGGAAACCAGATCTCACCCACTCTCCGTCCGCGCACTTCCAATTGCTGAAATAGCCCACTGCCAATATCAAAACCAGGATTGCGACAAACAAGACGACCAAAACCGTACTGCCGTTCTTCGGCTGGATATTTGCTTTTGTTTTTTTCATTTCGATTGCAAAAAATTTATGCTTTTATTATACCACAAAATCGTCAAATCCAAATTTGCCAAAACAACCCGCAAAAAATCCCCGGTTCTTTCCGAGGATTTTTGCTCGATCAAGTTCAGTTGTTTCGCATCATACCGCCGCCCATCATTCCATCGCCGCAATTCTCCCTCATCATTTCGCATCCGTTGCCTCTCATCATACCGCCGTCATTGCTATCGCCGTCGCCAACATTGTCGCCGCGACTCATCATCGGACAATCTCCCATTCCGAGTTCTCTCATCATCTCCCTTGCTTCAGAATATTTTCCTTCCCGCATCAGCCGATGGGCCTCGACCCACTTTTCAAAGTCTTGATCGCTCATGTTCATGATCCTGCCCATTCTGCCGCCGCCCATCATTCCTTGATTGCCTTGATTGCCGACAGCATATGATTTAACTGCGAAAAATGAAACAGCCAGTATGCCGATCAGGGCACTCGCGAAAAAAATCAGAGTTTTTTTGCGCATAAACGTCATTTTGTTAAGATTTATGATCGCCGCAAAAATACGGCCCTCAACAAAATATTACGCACCTGCTGAATATTATTTTCGCCCGCATCATCGCCGGCCCAACAGGTCATTGAAAGTAACAAAGAAAATATTTGACAAGTTTTTTCTTCAGGTTCGATTTTGAAATACCAACAATGAGTCCACTGACGCCGTCATCCGTATATGCAAAAAAACCATATAAATTGTCCTCTGCTATTCCAGATTTTAATAGCAAAAGTTTGTAATCATCATAAGATAAACTCTTATCCCCCACCGCTCCACTAACCAATTCTACTATTTTATTTATTTCTTCCATTTTTATGATGTTTTTATATATCCTATTTTACCACGAAACTAATATCGCAGGTATTTCTGATGTGCGACCTTGGCTTTTTCTTTATCACCCAAGCCGACATAATATCTGATGGTCGTGTCTAATCTTTCGTGCCCCAGAAGCGTCTTGATTTCTGTAAACGGGCAATTATTGAAGGCTAAGTGGCTAGCGAAGCAATGCCGTAAACAATGTGGCGTCACTTTTTTGTTGATTCCAGCTATCATCCGCTGCCTTTTGAAATAGCGAGTTAAATCCTGATTGCGAAGTCGTCTAGGTTTCTTGCCTGTGGTTATGAACATTGCTTTGTTTTTATCTAGCCGAGCAGAGAGATATTTTTGAATCCAACCCATTGCCTCTTCACTGAAAAAAACTGCACGTTCCTTATTTCCCTTACCAATAATTTTCGCCTCCCGCTGGACATAATCGATTGAATCACGATTGAGACTCAAAGCTTCGGAAATCCTCATTCCACTTGCGAGCAAAACTTCAACCAATGTCCGAAATCTTAAACCATAGATTGGCTTGATGTCTATTGACTCCTTGAACCGCTGGATTTCCTCGCTGGTGAGAAAAACGACCTCTCGGCGAGGACGCTTGGGAATAGTTATCTCATCAGGGTTCAAGCGGAGCGGAGCGGACCGCTGATTTCGGCAATACTTGAGAAGCCCCTTGATGCACGCCAGTGTGACTCCGATGAAAACTTCGCTGTTCTGCCTTTCGTAGAGAATCTTTTTCAGCTCAAAAATGTGTTCCATTGTGAATCTGTCGATTTCGACATTTCCGACATCTCGGACAAAGCATTTTAGAATGGAACGATATTTCACGACGGAAGACGGGGCGAACCTGCGTTCCACCTGAAGCCACATCAAGAATTCTTCAGCGGTATTTTGGATGGTTCGATTTTTATTGCTCCTTTCCATAACAGTCACAATTTACCTTCGTGGGAAAGGAAGTCAAGGCTAGTTACCCACTCCAGAGCGGAGCGGACTCAAAATACATTATTGAGCCACCTGCATTTTGTAAAAATTTTCGAGCTCATTCCCTTTTTTTCTATCAACACTTTTTACGAAGGATATCTTACCCCTTAAACTTTCGAGTTCTTTAACTGAGGTCAAAAATTCCCTATTTTTTATCGATTCTTTTATCTCGTCAATTGTATTTTCGTCTATCGCCAAACCATCATTCACAATTAAACCAGTAACTCTTTGTTTTGCGGAGCGATGTTGCAGTCTTGTTTTTTTATGGCTGGTCTTGAAGCCTTCGTTGGAAATTATTTTCTGAATTTTTTGGCTCCGAAAGATATTCTTGGCCTCATCTCCTCCAGAAATTGTTATGTCATCGAAGTATCGAGAATAGGTGACGCCAGATTTCTGACACAAAGAATATATTCTTGAATCCATTTTTTGAACAGCCAAGTTTGCAACAAAGGGACTCGTAGGAGCACCTTGTGGCAAGCAATATTTGAAAGAAACAATTCTTACCATCCACTTCAATAATTGCGTAGAAAATTTGAAGTTTTCACTGAAGGATTTTTCAATTCTCTTGACTTTGACGCTAGGAAAAAAGTCTTTGATATCTAAGGCCAATACGTATTGCTGATTGCAGTGAATCTTCGCATTGGTAATTATCGACTTTCCTTTCACTCCCCCGTGAACATAGCCTGGCAAGCGGAGCAATGAGGATAATTCTTTCAGCACAGACTTCTGGCAATTTTTTAATTCCTTGTTTGGTACGAATAACATTCTCTTACAGCCATCTTTCTTAGGAATTTCCTTAGGAGCATAAAGAGTATCGGCTACTGAAAATAAATACTTCGCATCCTTATTGCTAATCCCAATTTTTTGCAGAAAATTATTCATTGCTTATAAACAAAAAACTGTTGCATACGCAACAGCTCCCTGATGATACAATAAGAGGCTCTTTAGAAGAGAAACTAAATTGATAAATAATTTAGTGACCTTCAGGTTGATTTCTATTTTGATTTTTAGAAATCCCATATCGCATCACCTCCTTTCTATTTTGTTTCTGTCCCTAGCCTCTTTTCGTAAAACCGACAAATATCCTAATACAGAATATTTTTGGATAAAACTTTCCCTAAATCATAATTACCACACTGCAGAAAGCAGAGGATAATAACCTGTCAGGAAAATAATCCCAAAAAACCAAATCGGAATAAAATCAGAATAAATGAGAACTGAATCTGAAAAATCAAAAAAGTTCTCGAGAAAGGAGATATCAAATTTATTTTAAGTTGCAAACTTTTGTGGTTGCCCTGTGCTAAAGTCTATAACGACCATATGGGTTCTTAACTCCGATAAATCGGAGGTCTCAACCGTATCTCCCTAGAAAGGAGGTGATTCGTGGGAGATTGGTATATTTTGGGTAAAAAGAAAGCCCCAACATCCGTAGACGAGGGGCTGTATTGAAATACTTTTTTTGAAAATTGAAGTTCTTACTGCTCCTTCAGCAGAGCGAGGAGTTCCTCGGCTTTGCCAGGGCGATATGTGTCATCGATGTAACTTTTGTGCTCTTCAACGAAGACTGCTGCTGCCTCCACCCCCTTCTCTTTGAAGATTCTGAGAATTTCTTCTTGGAGCGAGTAGGCAGCACAGTGGTCGTCAAAGTCGCTAATCTCCGAGATGCAGCAGGCAGCTCTCTGGAGCCTTACAGAAAGATTCCCAGTCTTCCTGACTGGAACTTTCCCTTTGCCTCCGCAAGTTTTGCAATCGGTGGGGTATGAACCGATTCCTTTCGCAAATCCAGCTACACCTCTGCCTGAGCCCTTACAGGTCGGGCAAGTCGTGTGACACTCGCAGTCGGCAGGGTAGGAACCAATGCCTTCTGCGAAATCTATTTTTGTGCCACTTCCATCACAACATTGCTTCTTCATAGATTCCCCCTCTCACATCAGCGGAGCGATATGTGTTTGGTATTCGTCCGTGGCAAAGGTCATCTGGGAATTGAAGTCGCCTAGTGCGAGGACCAAGTCCCAAAACTTATCCCCTAGGGCTTCAACACCCTTTTCCGCAAAGGCGTTCAGTGATGCATCATCCTTGAACACCAAGTGCGTCCTGTCCCCTTTTGCAACAACTTCTGGTTTCTTTTTTTCCACGATGCCCTCCTATTCCCTGACCTGCAGGACTCTGTTGGATTGATAGAAACTTTCCACACTTCTAGGAAGCCACCAGCCTTCAAGTTCAGGCTTCACAATGAGCCCAGCACGATGAAACGGAACTCTCCCAGGAGAGAGAATGAGACTCAATGGATGAGGACCTTCTTTGTCCCGAATCCGAATCAGCTCCTTGCCTTGAAAGCGGCATCCCATTCGGGCAACTGACCTTCTTATGGCGATGTCCTGGATATGCGTCCTTCCAGTCTCTTGCTTCATATAGTCGAAGCCCGATAGGACGTTGGATTCAGCATCGTCCCAAACATCTCTTGCTTCGACCAGCTGACACATCACGTAGGGGTTACCTTTGAGAAATTCGAAGTAGGCGTCTTCATAGACGGCACAGACTCCAAGAAAATTGAGCACCGCTCCGCCAAAGACGTGAACTAGCCGCCAGTTACCTTCACCGTACAGGGCGTTCCATTCGGTATACTTTTTATCCCTGCGTTTGCCCAGATAGCCTGGCGTTTCTTTCGAAATCCAATGTTTCATCATTCCCTCCAATATTCCAGAATTTTGATAAAATTTGATTGCTGATTTTCAAAAAACTCTAGCGTTTCATTTAAGCATACAAAATATGTGCTGTAAAGCAAAAGGCGACTTAATGAATCATAAGCCGCCTATACGATGATTCGTGGGAGATTTAGAGTTTTCCGTCCTGATGAATGAAAGTTTTGGGATAATTGCCTCTCACCTCAACAGTTACTTTTTTTCCATCAATATTGACTACGTGATATGACTGGCTCGGTATTCCCTTGTCATCCTCATTCTCAACTAAAGACTGAAGGGTGAAGTATGGGATAGAATTATGCAAATGCATTTTATCCCAATGCAAATGGCTGTTAAATACCGCCTTAACTTTTCCAGAATTTTCAAAGATACTCCGCACCTCATTCCTGTTTAATATCAGACAAGATTCAGGTCTGCCTTCAAACCAAGGATTGCCAGTTAAATCTTGTTCAGCCAATGAGGCGTGCATAAATATTACGCAGTCTTTTTTAGTTTTAGCTAGCTCTTCTTTCAGCCATTCAATCTGTTCGTCAGTAATTGTAAATCCCTCTCCCTTTATTTGTATCTTTCTTGAAAATACAACAATAAAGTGCAATTCTCCTGAATCAAAAGAATAATATAACTTATCTTGCTTGAAAATGCCCACTAATTCATCTTCGGAAATATTCTTCAAGTCGTGATTCCCAGCTACAAAATACACTGGGCAACTCAACTTTCTGAATGATTCAACCAGAAACAACATATGTTCTTTATCATTATCGGGATTTTCATCCTCTATCAAATCACCCAGAACAACAACGAAGCTTGGCTTGACTTCATTATTCATCGTCTCAATAAAGTTATTTACAAATTCAACAACATTGGTGCCAATTTTTCTTCGCACTCCCTTGAAAAATCCGTCAGGACCCATATGAATGTCGGTTATAATTGCAAATTTCATATTTGTTTATTCTACTTCTTTATGTTGCTCCGAATACCAAGCAGGAGCACAAGGCACAAGCATTTTCATATTACCTTCCCAGTAGTATCTTTCGCCTGGCTCAAGTAAAATCATATCCTTCTCGTTCAAAGATATTTCCTCACCCTCAACTACAATCTTGCCACTACCCTCTATTATATATGCCAATTCTTTGCACTTTTCATTTGTCACCCTGCCTTTTGCTGGATATCTTCCTGACACTTCGACATACGCAACGTTTATATCTTTATCGCCCAAGGGATATTCCGTGGCTATGCAGGCATCGCTGTTTTTGAATTTTTTGGTTTGATTTTCGTGAACAATTTTCATAAATTATCATTGGTTAATTTTCTTATCAAAATCCAATTTTTCATACGCTTTCAGAAGTCCTTTCCAGGTCTCGTAAAGTTCAGCTAATTCCTTCTGAACCTCAGGAAAAATAGCCAAGTCTCTAAAATCTCTTTCCATCTTAGCATAAGTTCTTGGGAATTTTCCTTCTTCAT
Source organism: Bathyarchaeia archaeon (assembly GCA_035297345.1). Lineage (GTDB taxonomy): Bacteria > Patescibacteriota > Minisyncoccia > Moranbacterales > UBA11712 > JAPLXD01. The sequence goes on along the minus strand of DATGZC010000016.1, from coordinate 8,586 downwards.
CAGTTCTCACCATATCAAGATACATCGTGTCGGTCATATGGCTAGCTGAATCACAAAAAGCAATGATTTTTGCTTCCAGCGTTTCGGGCATAACATCTTTGCATCTATGTGCTCTGACGCAATGAAGCACTTTTTCCATATTCTCCCTTGGATAATTTTCTCTTTCTAGGAACTCTCTTGCTCTTTCTTCGCCTCTTACAGCGTGGTCAATATCAGTTGGAAGCGGATAATGGCCAAAATCATGAAGCCATACAGCCAAAAGAACAACCTCTTCATATGCCTCTGGATTTTTTTTCAGCATAAATCTTGACCATTTTTCAGCTTCAGGAACGTGAGGCAACAAATGATACGGGTCAGAACCGAAATCACTAATCATCTTTAAAAACTCAGATTTTGCTTTTTCAATAATTGACGACATCTATTTTATGTTATTAAGAATAAAGTCAAACAATTTCTCGTAATCAATTTCATCTGGTTTTGTAGTATCTAAGTCGTAAGTGACACCGTTAATATTCAATCTTTTGTTTTTCGTGCCCAAACTATTCAAAACTTTATCTTCTCCATACAAACTTATCGTGTGCCTGTGCCCTTTGTGATAACTGTCCTTTTTCATACGCTCCTTGAATCTTTTCCGCAAGACTTCAGTTTCGCAATCGCAATAAATTTGTATGAGTTGGGAGCCATAATCTTCCTTCAGCTCATTGATTCTCTCATTGTTTATCTCAGGACTGAAATGTGCTTCCACAACCAAAGATACGCCCTTAGACAAAGAAAGTTCAATAAAATGAAATAATAATTCAAAAGCTGTCCGACCCAATTTATCACTAAAATCAAAGTCGAATTCGTGCCCCATTGTATTCCACATCACCTCTTTAATTGTGTCAGCACTAATCAGGGGAAAATTAAATTTTTCAGCAATACTTGTTGCCAAAGTTGTCTTTCCTGCCGCTGGAAGTCCCGAAACTATAACCAGTGTTGGGATTTTATTCATAAATTAGCAAATTTTATAACGGAGCTGAATTATGCCATCATCTAATTTTTCGCTACTTTGCAGTTTCAACTTATTTTCAAAATCTTCATTGGAAAATACTGGGATGCCATTACCGAGGAGAAAGGGCTCAACATTCAGGATAACTTCATCAATCAATCTTTCTTTCATAAAAGCACTATTAATGGTCGCCCCTCCTGTCAATAATATCTTGTCATATCCTTTGCCTTTGAGTTTTCCAACGGCATCCGCTGGAGAATTAGCAATAATGTATTTATTCCCAACCTGAAAATCTTTATTTTTTGTAATAATTACTTTATCCACGGCCTCAATGCTGTCAAAATTGTATCCCTCGTCCCATTTTTGAACTGCTTCGTATGTTTTTCTGCCAATCACGAAACAACCGTATTTCTTGGCTAGACTACAAAATGTTTCCCAGTTTTTATTGGAAAGAAAATCCTCATCTCCGTTTTCTCTGGCAATGTACCCGTTGACTGACATTGCCATAAACAAAATCACTTTCATAAAACTTTTTCCAGCATCAAAATTCTATTTTTGAATCCGCCTCTTTTCGTTGCTTTTTCTTTTTGAATTTGACGAACTGTTTCCATATCCAAACCATTGAATGCCAGGATTGTATCGATAAGTTCCATAACATCCGCCATCTCTTCAATGATATGCTCTTTATCTTTTGCGTTTGCCAACTCGTGGGCTTCCTCTTCCACTTTTTTCAACAGAAATTTCAGATACTCTCCGTCATCTTCTAGCGTCCTTGTTTTCACTTCCTTTCCTTTTATTTTTCCGACTATTTCAGGAATGTTGTCCCTTACTAATTTCGGATACTCATTTTCTTTTTCTAGACTTGTTTCGAAATGTTTGTATTCCATATTATTTTTCTGCTTTTATTATTCTTTGCTCATTTTTTTACCAAGAGCAACTAACATCTTGGCTTTTTCTTCGGGATTTCCGTGGGCTGCTAAAACACTCCCCTGGACTTCCAGTCCAATCAAAATACAAAAATACTGCATCGAATCAAGACATCTCTGGACTGTTTTTTCGCAGGCATTATCTTTTTCTTTGCACCAGATACATTCTCCGTTTTCGTCTTTTTCTACCAACTCCTTGAACCCTCCAACGCTAACCAGTCCAGTCTTTTTTCCTTTGAGTTTTGCAGAAAAATAGAAAGGCAAGCACCTGTCCATAAAATTTTTCATAATCCCGCTGACATTGTCAAAATAAGTCGGACTGCCTAGCAAAATCACATCGGCATCAATCAGCTTCTGATGAACCTCCTGCATATCGTCATTAACCACGCATTTGAAAGTCTTGTGGCATCCTTTGCAATTTGCACAAGGACTGATTTTTAAGTCTTTGAGCAAAATCAACTCTTTCTGACACTCATCGGGAATAGAATCAAGCACCTTACGAAGCATATAGTTGGTAGTTTTATCTCTGGAACTTCCCGAAATTGCAAGGATTTTCATAATTTTTCCAATATCAACAATAAATCGCTTGGTTTTTCGGCAATATAATCAGGCTTTCCTTCCTTTAACTTTGCGACACTGTGCCAACCCCAAGTGACAGCGATAGTTTCCACGCCCGCCTGCTTCCCCTCAATCATATCGCCTTTCGTATCTCCGACATACAAAAACTCCCCGTCTGGATATTTCGATTTTATATATTCTATCTTCTTTACTTTACTCATTTCCTTATCGGCACCGATAATTTCCTCAAACGCTGTGATATTTTTAGATTCCAGATACGCTTTTACTATGTCAGTCAAATTTGAGGTCACGATATATATTTTTCTTTTTTTCGCAATTTCTGCCAAAGTTTCTTCAACCCCATCAAATAGTTTCAGCTCCGTTTGAAGCGGCTGCAAACTCGACATCAAATCTTTCATTATTGATGGAAGTTGTTCTGGATTGATACCAACCTTCACCGCACTTTCAAAAAAATTTCCATCAAAGAGGTCAAGAAATGATTTCCGAGAATCGATTTGGTTGCAACCGTTCTTATGGAAAGCCGAAATAACGGCTTTTTCATAAACATCCAGCGAATCGACAATCACCCCGTCATAATCGAAAATGAAGATTTTTTTCATAATATAATCTTACGATTTTTATGCGTTTTTTTCAAGTTCCTCCAGAAATGCAACGTTAGGAGGGAGTTGGGAAAACAAAAAATCGCCTTTTGAGCGATTTCTTGTGATTATTTAACAGAAGGAAATCATTGGAACAATTTTACCGCCCAGCCAAATAAACTGAACTTATTTTCGTTCTGGGTGATGAAGTTTTCGATGTTGGCTTGTTCCTGATTCAGCGTCTGGATTTGAGATTGCAGCTCGGTTTTGTCCTGGTCGTTTTCTGCTTTATCCGCCAATCTTGTGAGCTGGGCAATCTGGTTTCTTGTTTGCACCATCTGGCTTCGGAGGTCTCCGAGATTCTTAAAGTCCGAACCAAGGAAGAAAGTTTTTATTTTGCTTCGACTTTCGACTGTATTGATTTCTTCAGCCGTTTTGTCCTTAGCATCGTTCTGCTGTTGGGCAACAACTTTCACTTGCTGTCCAATTCCGCCTTCTCGGTCAGCGACAGCCAGAAGGCTCCGAACGAAATTCGCAACCACGCTTCGATGAGATTCAGCGGTCACTTGTCCCTTATTGTTTTTGGATTTGTCATTTTTGCTCTTATCTTGAGCGTTTGTGTCCAGGTCTGTCGCTTCGGGAACTGTTGAGCCAGTTTGATTTTTCACCGCATTACCGCCAGCGTTGTTTCCTTTTGTTGTGTTTTGAGTCACTGCAGCTTTATCCGACTTGCCTGGCGATGTATTTTGGGCAAGAGCCACGGAGAAAAGACAAGTGATTGCGAACACTGCAACCAATGACGTCACTAGAAGTTTTGCTTTTGTTTTTTGCATATTTTTATGGTTATAGTTTATCTGGCTTTATTGTATCAGAAAACCATTTTTTATGATAATTGATATCAAGCGGAGCAGACTCCAAATATCGCCTTTGAAATACAACGTTAGGAGGGAGTTAGAGGATAAAAACAACCCCCGAGGAGGGTCGGGGGTTGCATCTTAATGGAGGAGGAGGGTCCTCCTTCCTTCTTTATATCAGAATTTCAAATGTTCGCATTCTCGATCGAATATGCATCTTGAGCAGCCCGGAGCCAAACCCGACTTCAGAAAAGCAAACCCGCCTGATTTCAAGACTGATTCCCGCTTGAGATTAAGCGTCACTTTTCTGATGCCTTCCGGTGTTTTTTGCCCTTTTGGTGTTGGTTTTTGTATTTCAGCCATCAGAATACCCATAATTTATATTTTTGCTTTTAACAAAGCGCAATCTTGCTTAATCTTTCTTATAGTGAAGATATCCCGCACACACCGCAAACAGCGCTTTTCCTCTTGTCTTTTCATCAGCCCAGGCCAAAGCCTCTTCTACTACCTCTGCATCCTTTTTACTCATAGAAAATGTAATCAATACGGGCAATGCTTTCTCTTGCTCTGCCGCATCCATTTCCAGTTTCCTTATCAAACCCTCATCTATCTGAATCGCTTCCAGCTTTTCCCTAATTTCCGAGTTGTTGAATCCCAGCTTTTCCGCTAACTCCTCCAAACTATACTTACCTGAATCGTGGATGTTTTTTATGAGATTATGCAGTCTCTGTTCGTTGAATGTCCCTCTTTTTCTGTTCCAGGCGATGCTCAAAAGCTTGTGCTCTGTTTCATCCGCTGGCTCATAGAAAATACACGGTGCTTCCGCATACCCCAGTTCTTTCATCGCTCTTAGCCTGTGATGTCCGTTTATCAAAGTCATATCTTTTGGATTGACGATTAAGCTTTCACCGACCAGCCCGTTAGTTTCTATATCACTCTTCAATGATGCAAATAATTCCTCTGAAAATTCATTGGCATTTTCAAACGGACTGGGCTTTATCGAATCAATTGGAATCATTTTTACGTCCGCATATATCTTTTTGTCTGTCATTGTTTTGATGTTAACAAATTATTTTTCTGCGACTACTAGATATTCCTCGCACTCTTTGGGACTCTTGCCTGAAAGAGAATTGATGCTCCAACTGAAGTTCTCGAACTTGATCAGTTTCGCCTTCGGTCTGTGCTTTCGTGCCATTTCCAAGAATTTTTCCGAATGAATGGCGTCTGGCTCATCTATTCTCGCCCCCATTGTGATCAGCCACAAATCATAAGGCTCAATGAGCTGGAAAAATTTGTCATACCATTTCATCACGTCTTTTCCGTTGAAAACGCTGGGTTCAGTTTCAATTTTCTTTCCCAGAAGTATTTCGCTCATAGGATCGTACATTTGATATGATGTGCTTGAAAAATATGGCGGATCAGCAAATAAGGTAGCTTCGTTGGAAAATCTCTCGACCTTAGGCAGAAAAGAAAAAGCGTCCTCGAAATATGCCGGGTTATCTTTGTTATTGTTCGTCACCCCGGCGTTTATCCTCTCCGCCAGTTTTTTGAGGATCGCCAGCGGATGCTGCATACTTTTGAGCAGCTTACTTGCTCTCGAATCAGATGTTCTCACCGCCTCTTCCATCGTATTTTCCAGTCCGTTCTCCCTCACGCCTCTGATATCGGCGGTACAACCCATCTTGCCGTAGGGCGAAATATGGAGCATATAGAAAACGACGAGATGAGAAAGTAGGAATTTCTTGTACCCGCTTTCCGGAAGCCGCCTGATGTTCTCCGTCGCGGTGTCCAAAAAATCGCATACTTCGTCCGTAAAGAATTTGCTGTAATTCTTTTTAGTGAAACCATCGTTTTTATTCTCCTTGAAGAGATAATAGATATCATTCAACTCGATTTTCTGATGGTTGTTCTCCAGCAAAGATTTCTGCGACATATGCGCGACCAGACTCCAGTCGTTTGACAATATTTGCATCGATAGTTTGTGCTTTGCGAAAAGCTCGAAAGAACAGCCACCTGCAAAGGGCGACACGAGAATCTTATGCCTTACCGGATCGATGAAACTTCCCAGGGTCGAGCTTTGCCTCTTCTTTGATCCAAGATAAGGGATGTTCGAGTCTTGAAAACTAAACTTCTTTGCCATTGTTTTCTTTTTTATCCGCTTCGGCTTTTTCTTCAAACTCTTTGCTACTGACAATCTCATTTATGAGATATCCGGCGGCAAGCGCAATCGCTTTGGCTTTGCCGTGAATTCCGTAAACATCGGAAAGTAATGTTTCCAGTTCCAGTATTTTTTTCTCATAATACTGCGGAAACAATACGTGCATCTGCCTGCTTCCCCGAAGATCGAAATTACCCGTTAAAACTTCGTCCAACTCCTTGATTTTGTCTTTTGCTGCTTTTGACATTATTTTTGCTTAATTGTAAGAATCTCTCGTAACTCATAACTTTTTATACTTCCCTCCTGACTTAAGAGAATTGCCAAGAACATTTTTCGGCAATCCCAATACTCTTTCTGCTTCCCTGAACGAAGGAAAAATTAGAATTTCCCCATCTTTTTTCTCGATCCTGATTATATTTCCGCACCTCGTTTTGTCCCTCAACGGCACCCATCGTAAATTATCAATCTCAAAACCTAACCCTGGATTTATCATTCGGATAACCGGCGTAAGCTCTCTTTGATAACCGCTTTCTCTGAATTTATGAAAGATAAGGTCGAATTCTTCGTTCTGCGAACTGAACCTCTCAAACTCGGCTTTACTGAGTAATGGCATATTATATTTCGATGCGCTTTTCTTCATTTTGGAATATCTGAGGGTGATTATGCCTCTTTCGCTGCGCTGATATTTTCTGATGGTTTCTTTGAGTTTTTCATAAGAGTCTTCTCCGGACTTCGGCTTTAAATTTCGGATCGCTAAATCCCTGAGAATTCGCAAATTCTCCTCGGCCGCATCAGCTCCTGATTCTTTCTTCTGTAAGGCTCGCATGCTGGATAAAACCCTAAATAAGAAAATATAACTAAAAAGAGCAAAGAATCCGCAAGATGGCATCTGCTCTTTAGAGATGCAATCTTGTTTAATCTTTGCTCTTCATTTCAGCCACCGTATCTCAGTCTTGCTTCAAATTGGCTGAATAGTCGGGAAAATAATTTTCCCTGATTGTCTTTCTGCTATAATTATACCACTTTCTAAAAATACGCACAAGGTCTCGGATATATTTTCACTCGCTGACAATGGCAGATGACACGAACTCTGTGCTTCTACCCTCACATCTTTCCGAACCGGACCTGTTCTGGTGATAAATATCCATATCTGAATTGGCGAAATGGCACCTTGTATACACGCTGCCAGATTGCCGTTTCAAATTATCTTCTTCAAAGGAACTGAATTCGCCAAAATTGAACTGGCGAATCGGCATATATACTTTATAATGCCAGTTCGCCATTTCGAGCCGGGTCCTGCTCATCCTTCAAACATATTCTTTTTTCGTTGCCTTTTCCTGCTTTTTCCACAATTATTTCGCCTTTTATCATTTCGTCCACTGCCTCCCGGACACTCTTACCTCCAATATTCGCCAGTTCTTTTAATTTAGCAGCCAATTCTCTTCTCAGGAGTCCCTCTTCGTTTTCCGCTAAAACGTTCGCAATAATAGCTTTGGCTTCGTCTTTTTTTCGGCCCTCCTTATTATGAGCCCCTGCAAAGGCAAAACTAATTTTATTTCCCTCCTGCTTGATATCTACTTCCCAAGGCTCCATTTCCATTTCGTATCTGTTTTTGGCTTGTTCTACAATAAGTTTCTTTGGATTATCTTTATCTTTTCTTATGGATAGATGCGTGTCCGCTGATGCGGAGATATCAGAAGATCCTCTCAGTCTGTTCTGCGCGGAAGATTTGACAAAAGTTTCCTTTCTTTCATGATGGGTCAGAATCACTGTCATCCCCGCTTGGCATAACTTTTTTATGGACTGAAAAACTTTGGACATCTGAGACGCATCATTCTCCTCAGCATTGTTTATTCGAACCAGAGAATCCATAAATACGGTGCCGATATCTCGTTCCCTGCAAATCTCCAAAATCTGTTTGACCAGATTTTCATCCGTCACGATGAAATTTTTTTGAGAGAGCAGATGAATTGGCAAATCGGACTGAATTCCAAGCGACTCCAGTCTTTTTTTGATTAGATTTGGATGGTTTTCTTCATCAACAATCAGGACATTGGATTGCTTGCATTTGAATTTTTGCAAAAATTCCGTCCCGCCGGCAATGCATTTTGCCATTTCCAATAATAGCCAAGTCTTGTAGCTCGCTGGAGCGCCGGAGATAATGGTAATTCCCTGAGAGGGTGCGATCTTTTCAATCACCCACTCATTTTCTGAAAATTGCATTTGCATGAGTTCATCAATGCGAATCGGCTGTAACTTTGAAGAATCGACACTAGCTTTCTTCTTTACCAGCTTTGGCAAATCAAGCATTAACTCATCTGGATTGCCGTCGTATTTTTCAAAATAATCCGTAATATCACCGCCTGCCGGGAGTCTGTCTGGTAATGTTATTTTATATATCGCAGCTTCAGATAAATTTTCTTCAAGCAGCCTGATCAAATGATCCGCTCCTTTTTCTCCTGCCTCGTCTCGATCGAAACAAACGTGTATTTTTTTCATGCCC
>DATGZC010000015.1:0-11333 GCA_035297345.1 Bathyarchaeia archaeon | reverse complement strand
ATTTCTGGCGAACCTGGGGGTGCAGAAACTTGCACCCTCTTTTATTTTGAAAAAATATTTGTTGTCGGAGAGTACTAGGAATGAAGTATCTTGGATACAAGAACGTTTCAAGGAGGCTACTTGAGTTGGGAGCAAACTGTTTTTGCATCGAAATACAGGAAGAAAAGCTCGGCTGGCCGGCGCAAATGGCGTGCATTCGCTGCGGGGAATTTCTCAGCAAAGCCAATGCCGGCAAGGTGCCATATTTATGCAACAACTGCCGGGGAGAGTGGAAGACAACATCGGTCGGAGTATTGCAATCCGTCGCATGGAGCGGGAAAAAACCGTGGGAGGAATTTTTTCTTGTCGTTTTGAGCGTCGATGATATCACGGGCATATATGACCCGCGATACGAGCGAAATCCGGTGCATTTGGGCTTTGTCCGCGGGTATAGGTTCAACAAGCGGACACTGAAGTTCTTCACTCCCGGACAAGTGCAAAAAATTCTCAAGCTCTTTCAGGGGTAAGGTGAGTTTCAACAAAGCGCGACCGAACAGGTTGCGCTTTTTTTGCATTTGCCGATTTGAATTTAATCAAAAAACTAATGAATTTTCCAGCAAAGGTTTTTCAGGATCTGTACGCATTATTAAGCGAGCTTGTTGAAAAGCCATGAGCTTGCTTGACAAATATTTAATAATAGTTTACTATTCAATGATTTCCAAAATTTGCATAAATAAAGCAATTTCAGGAGGTGGAAATATGGGCCTAGCTCTTTTAAATTTAAAGCCGAATGATGAAGAAAGCGGGATAATCGGGAATTGTCCCGCAATATGCGATGTTCTCCATATCGTTCGAAAAGTCGCGAAATCGGATTTAACGGTCTTGGTGACCGGAGAGACGGGAACTGGAAAGGAGCTGGTTGCCAGGTTGATTCATCAGAAAAGCAATCGCTCCGGCAAGCCGTTTGTTGTTGTGAACTGCGGCGCCATTCCCCAAGGGTTGGCTGAGTCCGTACTGTTCGGACACGAGAAAGGCGCCTTCACCGGAGCTATCCAAAAGAAAGTCGGTAAAGTGGAAATGGCCGATGGCGGAACCCTGTTTCTTGACGAGATAGGCGAACTGCCTGTTGAAAATCAGGTAAAGCTGCTGCGCTTTCTCAACGACTCGACATTTGAGCGGGTTGGAGGCAAAGATCAAATGCAGGTCGATGTCCGCATCGTCGCCGCTACCAACCGGAACCTTTTGCAGGGAATTCGGGACAAAAATTTTCGGGAGGATTTATTTTATAGGCTTAACGTTATTCCTATAATTCTTCCTCCGCTAAGAAGCCGCGGGCATGATATCATAACGCTGGCGGCAGCATTCTTGAAACGGTCTGCGGCAAAAGCTGGGAAGGAGATCAAGGGACTCACGGATAATGCTGAAAGAGTGCTTCTTATGCATGATTGGCTGGGAAATGTGCGGGAGCTGAAGAGCTGCATCGACCGGGCAGTCGCTTTGGAAGAAGGACAATGGATAGGTCCGGAAAATTTCGGCCTGGAAGTTATCGATACTGCGACCGTGATGATTAATGCAAATGGCTCGACATTCTCCAGAGAACAGATCGTGGCCGCTCTGAAGAAGGCGGAGGGAAACCAATCTCAAGCCGCCGAAAATCTCGGGTCGTGCCGAATGACCGTATACAGGCACATAAAAAAATACGGTCTGCAAGGCTTTTTGAAAAGCTTGAGGTCAATTTAATTCCGAACATATTCCAGATCAAACAAAGGTACTGATGAAACATCGGTACCTTTTTCTTTTGGAAATTCAGTTCAAGCAGGTCGGCATGGCGAGAAACACAGCGGCGAAATTTTTTGCTCCGTCCTGGCTTTTCGCAAGCCCGATGCCTATTTCGCTGAAACCCGAGTCAAGGATGCTTTGGCGGTCGCTTTTGTCCGTGAGCCAAGCCCCGACTGCGTCCTCCGGAGTTTTGAAATTAACCGCCAGATTCGCACCCAGCCCGCAAAAAGTGTAGCTCTGCTCCTTGACCAGATCCGGCGGAATTTTTCCGGAAGGGCTGTTCAGGGCGATATAATTGTATTTTGCCATATCATCAGCCTTCTCTTGGGCGGCTTTTTGCAGTTTCGGGCTCGTGACGACCGAAGAAATACTGGCTCGGTCCCGCGCTTGATTGATTAAAGCGAGAAATGAATCGCTCGACAATTCGGCGGTTGTATTCGGTTTGTTTTCGGCGGCCAGCGATTTTTGGCAAAATGTCGAAGATGCAAGAAAAACAAGTGCCAAAACCACTGCAATTCGGAAGATATTTTTTCGAGAGGACAGATATTTCATATATTTCAAAGCTCCATTTCTTATTACAAACGCGCTCCGCAAAAATTGCTTCGGTCGCCCGGGTTGAATATTTTATTTTTCCGTGCTAAGCTAGCTTTGCGATAACGTTGGTTTGTCGTGTCTTTTTTGTGATATAATGCCGTTGTAGCTCCAGCCTTCGCTAAAGCTACCGCGAGGCAAAGCAGTTGGCAGGCTTGCAAAGGCATGCTTAAGCCGTTGTAGCTCAGTTGGCAGAGCACTTCCATGGTAAGGAAGGGGTCCGCGGTCCGAATCCGCGCAACGGCTCCAGGCTAATTTTTTATTTCAAAACATATGCTCGGGAAAAAAGTCACAGTTTATCTCGTTATTTTGATCATATTAGCCGCTGGATTTCTGGTTTATCGGGACTGGAAAAACAAGAAAAACCAAAAGGCGAATGCTCCAGCAACTGTCTCTGAAACAGCCAACAAGAGCGCCAGTACGACTGATTCTTCTGACAGCGCTGATTCGGATCAAGCGAGCGCGGATTTCAATGCCCAATGCGAAAACGGAGAGTGGGTGAAAATTGCGGACGTCCAGGGCGATACCTCGACCGTTTCCGGAACCTTGCACTGGGTGGACACGGACAACGATTCCGCTTCCAAGGAATTTCAAAATTATACCCACTATCTTGACGGGAGCGAAAAGATCGCATTGGTGAACCCAAATGCAAAGGCGGATACGGACACGAACGATCTGGATCTTTTTCAAGGGAGAGAAGTGGAAGTACAGGGAGTTTTGAAGCAGGGTGCCGCCAAAGAAATGCAGGTTGCCCAGGTCAGATGCGCAGGCAAAGAAACTGACAAGAGCGTGGCGAACAACCGAGTCGCAATGCTCAACTATGTTTCGGCAAATATCAGTTCAATCGCTCCTGAAAAAGCGCCGCATCAAAAATGGGCGGCTGATTCGGCGATTATTTTGGACGGTAAAGACGTGTATGTTGATTATTATGATACGATTGAAGACAGCGATAATGCCGATCCCAACCTCGATACTATGCATAGGATGCTTCTCGAAATCACACCGAAAGGCGGAGAAAACTATGACGTTAAAGTCTTGGCGTATTATGTTCCCGGAGAAGACGATTTCTCGCTGAAGCAGGGGACGGACAAATTCAAGGGCCAGGACGAAACCGCTTTTCCTTCTTACACCTACGATTCCGAGGACAACTCCTGGACAAGGGACTAGAGCAAGCCGGAAATTATAAATATTAAGTTTTTATCATCGTGTCTCAAGACAATCTCATCAAACAGAAGTGTGAAACCTGCAAAACTGTCAATTATCACTCCACTCGGAACAAGAAGAAAATCAAAGAAAAGCTGGAGATCAAAAAGTTTTGCAAAAAATGCCGAAAGCACACGACTCACAAGGAGTCGAAATAGATTATTTACAATGCATTCCGCCTCCGCGAACTTGCGGGCCTTGCCCGCCGTAGTCCGCCTCGGCGGACGAAGGCGGGTGTCGTATAGTGGTAGTACGGAGGTCTCCAAAACCTCTAGCGGGGGTCCGATTCCCTCCACCCGTGCCAAGAAGCGAAACAAACAATGAAAAAAGTTTTCCTATATTTCCTATTATTTCTTTTTATCGCAGGACTTGCCATGCTTGCCTACGGTTTTTGGAATGCGAAGAATATCCGCATCTGGGCAGCCGCGGCCGGGGAGATAAAGGTGCAAAATGACAAGATGCTCGCTGACAACAACACAGAAACCCGTCTCAACGCGGAGCGCGGAAAAAGTATGGAAGAATTGAAAAATGACCTGGCTGGATTCTCATCCGACCTTGATTCGATCGCAAAGGAAACGGCATCATCCAGAGAAAAAACGAAAAATTTGAGCCGGCCGAGAGGCATCGGTACGATTGATCAAGAAATGGACGAATATTATGGGCGGGCTGAAGAGAAGATCGGCGGCCTCTCAAACATAATCAAATTCATGAATCAATTTATCGGCGCTTTGGATACGTTTGACAAAATCGGAAACGAAACGACGCTCGACGAGATAAAATTGATGCTCACGGACGCAAAATCGAAAAGTTCAGAAATGAAAACGAGCCAATTGCCCGCCGAGACGATCGCTTCGGGGAACGAACTCAAAGCAGAACTGGAAAGTTTCTTCGAAATGATGCAAAATAGGATTGACGGAAAAATAGGAACCGGCGAGCAGGCAAATTTGTTGTCAGTCAATTCCTCACAGTTTTCCCAGAGAGAAAGCAATTTCATATCTGACATAAAAAAGTATGATGCTTCTTTCCAGGATCTTGATGCTTTGCAGAAAAAAATAAACAATGATCTTCTGGTGCTCGCCAAAGTGAAATTCAGCGTGAAATAGGGCTCCGAATCTTATGCCAAAAAGAAAAACGATAATTTGGATCGTCGTGGTCTTGCTCGCAGTTGCGGGCGTTTTTTCGTTCTTCAAAAGCCGCAAGCCGAAAATTCCTGATACGGCGGCGGTGACCCGCGGAAAATTGGTCAAAACCGTTCTGGCGTCCGGCACGGTCGTTTCCAAAGACGAAATCGATCTGTCGTTCAAAACCGGCGGAAAAATCATTGCAATGAGCGTTGAGGAGGGATACAAAGTTTCGAAAGGAGAAAAAATCGCCCAGCTCGACAAAGGCACTCTTCCGGCCCAGATATCGCAGGCCCAAGCGAGTATCAGGTTTCAGAAAGAAACGCTCGACAACATGAAACTGTACAAGAATCAGGATACTTTCAGCAAAGATCAGAAAGATGCCCAAAGAGCCAACATTGACAATGCCAACGCGGCCCTTGCGGCCCTTCAGGAGCAATTGAGCGAAATGGCGCTTTTTTCTCCGCAGGACGGAATTGTTCTCAAAAAGAATTTTGACGAAGGAGAAACGATTCCTGCGAACGCGGCTTTGATCAGTTTGTCAGATACTGCCGATCTCGAGATTGAAGCGAAAGTTCCGGAAGCGGCGGCAAATGAAGTTCAGATCGGGCAAGTTGCCGAAGCTTCTTTCGATGCTATTCCCGGCGAGAAGATAGAAATGTCCGTGACGGAAATCGAACCTGATACGACGGTGGTCCAAGGCAACAATTACTATCTTGCCAAGCTCCAGCTCGTCCAGCAGGACTCTCGGGTCAAGAAGGGGATGAGTCCGGACGTCAACATCAGGACTTCGGAAAAAAACAACGTTCTTCTTGTTCCGATCAGCGCCATCAAAAATGAAGGCGACCAAAAATATATCGAGTTATGGGACGACTTGGAAGAAAAAAGCCATCGGGAAAATATCCGGACGGGAATCCAGGGAGACAATGGGATGGTTGAAATAATTTCCGGGGTGAAAGAAGGTGACCGGGTCCTGCTCTAATAGCCACTTTTTTCATGAAAGATCTCAAAACTTCTTTTTTTATTGCAGTGAAATCCATCACTCGGGGCAACAAATCAATGTTGGCCCTCATGATCTTCATCTTGTCTTTGAGTTTCCTCAATATGATGTTCATTTCGGGAGTGCTGGCGGGAATTTGGGAAAGCGAGCTCAATGCGATGATCAGTTTCGCTGTCGGCCATATAACCGTCAATCCGCAGCAGCAGCCGACGATGAAGCAGTATATCTCAAACCAAGATACCATTCGCGCCAATATCCGGACCATCCCGGGCATCGTGGCTATGGTGCGCCACTATCATATGGCTGGGTCGCTTTCCTATGACAAGGACAAGAATGGCCAGCTTCGGAGCATTTCAGGTGTGATTTTGGGAATCGACCCGGCTGAAGAGCAGAAAATGTTCATCACTCAAAATATCATGCTGTCCGGGACGAGATTGTCTCCGGAGGATACGGATCAAATCGTTTTGAGTTCGGCGGTGGCTGGCGGCTATGGAGCCATTGAAAGGCTGGGATCTGATTTGGGAGGTGCGAGAGTCGGCGACAAAATTCAAGCGACCTATTCAAACGGCATCATACGGACCTACACGATAAAAGGCATATATGACGACGCTCTGGGCATCAACCAGACGTTTATCACCGCCAAAGAAGCGGAATCTATCCTCTCCATTTCAAACAGCGCTTCGCAAATAATGGTGAAGGTCGATCTCGCCCGAGCTCCGCTTTCAAGCTATGAGGAAAAAATACAAGCCATGATGCCGAACTTGTCTGTGAAAAATTATACAAGCGGACTCGGTTCGGTTGCTTCTTTTCAGCAGGCCTTGGATATGATTTCGGGCATCGTGGGGGCGATCAGCGTTTTGGTGGCTGCTATCACGATCTTCGTCTTGATATATGTGAACGCTCTCAACAAACAGCGCCAAATCGGGATCCTCAAGGCGATCGGAATCAAGCAAAATATCATCGTGAACGCCTATATCATCCAATCTCTTTTCTATACTATTTGCGGAATTTCTATCGGAGCAGCCGTCGTATTCGGGTTTCTCAATCCGCTTCTCCGCGCCCATCCCGTTCCGTTGATCAAAGGCGTCATGAATCTAATGCTGGCCTTCACGAGCAGAGGAATATTTGTCGGCATATTGAGTTTCGCTGTGGCGGGCTTTTTGGCAGGGCTCATTCCTTCCCGGATGGTGGCAAAAAAAGATATTCTCAAAGCCATTTGGGGTTGATTCGTCCTTGATAGAGACAAAATTATTCGACAAAGAAATGATCAAAGTTGAAAATCTCAAAAAAACATATCCCGGAAAGGTACCCACCCCGGCGTTGAAAGGCGTCACATTTTCTGTTGCGAAGGGAGAAATTCTTGTCATCACCGGGCGAAGCGGCAGCGGAAAATCCACCCTTCTTCATCAGTTGAGCCTGATTGACACTCCGACCGAGGGTGAGATACTCATCGAAGATCAAAATATTTTGGCGCTCACAGACTCGCAAAAAACCAAATTTCGGTTGGAAAATTTGGGCTATGTATTTCAGGAATACGCACTCATCGCCGAGCTTGATGCTATGGAAAATGTTTATATCCCGGCCATGGCTCTCGGGACCCCGCCGGCTGAATATGAAAAACGGGCAGCCGAACTTTTGAGAATAGTCGGCCTGGGCGAGAGGATGGATCATTATCCGAGCGAATTGTCAGGCGGCGAACAGCAGAGAGTGGCCATTGCTCGCGCGCTTATCAATAATCCGAAAATAATCTTCGCCGATGAACCGACAGCCAATCTTGATACGGTTTCCGCCAAGGTTGTGCTCGATCTTTTTCGGAAACTGAAAAAGGAAATGAAACAGACTATTGTTATGATCACGCACGAAGAAGATGATTTGAAATATGCAGACCAAGTCCTGTGGCTCAAGGATGGTTTGATAGAGAAGCTTGGGAAGGTGAAATAATTTTTCTTTTTTATACAAAATGTGCCCGGGGCATTACTGCGCCCCGGGCACGATCTTTCGCTATGGTTTCTTTCTCTCTGGCATTCGTTTCCTCCTTCGAGAATAAAAGTCGATTGGTCACCTTTTCCTTTCAGGCTGTCAGCCAGAATTCCTCCTCGCCGCGGTCGCACGAACCTCCTTCTTTCGGCAATAGCGGAAAAAAATATTTTCCTGCCGCTGGGCGATTTGGTTTTGCAAAATCTTATAAAGAGCTTTGAATGGCATCCTTGCCATTATTGTATCATGAATAGTAAATTTCAAAAACAAACTCCCAGAGAAGATTATTATCCGATCAGTGATCAGTATAATTTCCCTCCAGGAGCGTAGCGTAGTTTTCGCAGAGCCTTTCGAGCCGGAACCTGATGTGGGGTAGCTCGTTTGATTTTATACGCCAATGGCGCATATCGAAAACTTAGCTATTTTCAATTTATTCTTTCGGATACTTCCTGTCAAATTTTTTCTGGATAAAAAAGCCCCCTCGAAGAAGTTGGCTGTGAAGAGAGGGGGCTAGGGGTTTGAGTGGAATGGGAGCCGGCGTTGACGCGTTTAATTAGATTTCTAATAAATAAAGCCGGTTCTCTTTCCTTTCTATGTAAAGAACAACGGGCTCGCGGGAATTGTACTGCTATATATTCAGAAGGAGGTTTTTATTGTTGCCCTCCCGCGAGCCCCCTACACAAAATGACTTCCTTGTCTATCATAAATTTAGTCAATTTTTTGAAGGTTGTCAAGTGGCTATATTGACATTGCGTGCTTATTTGCTAAATTTAGGTGTTATATATGGTGAAAAGATACTCGTGGAAAATTTGGCTCGGTTTTTGGCTTGCGGCTGCTGTTCTTCTTGCCGGCTGGTATGTATTTTTGCAGATAAAAACCGGAAATATCGAAAATCTCAAGCCGTTTGTAAGCCTTGCTCCCTTCGGGGCGGAAAAAAGAAACGAAATCAACGCTTTCATGGATATATATGGGAAAATCGGCGGCTTTGACCGACCTCAAAAAGGTGAGGCAAGCGGCGAAAAAAATATTCTCGTCCTTTTTCAGAATGATTTGGAATTGCGTCCGGGTGGCGGATTCATCGGGTCTTTCGGGGTCGTGAAAATGAAAAACGGAAAAATTGAAAGCGTCCGGGTCTTCGATACCGGAAATTTTGACAAAAATATCCCGGAAACGGAGGTTCCGCCCGCGCCCCTCACGGAAATTCTCGGGACGGAAAGCTGGAAAATGCGCGACTCCAATTGGTCGCCGGATTTCAAAACTAACGCGGAAAAAGCCGAATATTTCTATCGCCTGGGCTCCGTCTCAGCGACGGACAAGGGCGGCAATATCAACGCAGTCATGGCGATCAACACAAGTGTTCTGAATTCGATTCTCGCGGTCACCGGGCCGGTGAAAATCGACGGCTATCCGGGCGAATACCGAGATGAGAACGCCATCCTTCAGCTTGAATATCAGGTCGAAAAAGGCTATGCCGAGCAAGGGATTGCCAAAGCGGAACGGAAAAATATCATGGAAGAATTGGCCGGCGCACTCATACAAAACATACAAGGACTGAGATATTCTCAACAATTGGCGCTCGCCGAAAAGGCAGAAGGCCACCTCAAGCAAAAAGATATTCAGTTGTTTTTCAAAGATGAAAGTTTGCAGAGCGAAATTGAAAAACTTGGTTGGGCAGGAAAAATACGAAACGCAAGCAGGAGTGATTATCTGATGGTCATTGATGCAAACCTTCTTTCGCTCAAGAGCGACTATTGCATCAAGAGAAAAATGGAATATAGGGTCGATTTCTCCGGCAATATGCCACAAGCGATTCTCAATATCACGTATGAACATACCTGCCGCGCAAAAGACTGGATGACGAGCGGCTATCGTGATTGGTTGAGAGTCTATGCGCCGAAGGATTCTGCTCTCGAGGATGCAGCCGGCCAAAATGGAGACGTGCAGGTTTCCGAAGAGCTTGGAAAGCAGGTTTTTGGAATGCTTGTATATGTCCCAATCGGGGAAAACAGAACGATCAGCCTGAAATATCAACTCCCGCAATCCGTAAATACAAGTGAATATCATCTGCTCATTCAAAAGCAATCCGGCTCCGGTGTTGTACCCGTGAATATTTCGGTGAAATATGCGGATGGCAGTGAAAAGAAGATACAGGAAAGTTTGACGGGGGATAGAGAATTTGATTTTAGAAAATAAAAAAGGCGGATCGCATTTCTGCAACCCGCCATGGTTCTCTGAATCTATCGGCGATATCCGATGATTGTGATCTCGGTGCCTCTGGGCCCAGCTTTTGCCCAGTTAAACAACCAAGGGGCGATATCATTGTCGACGCTGATGCATCCATGTGTCCTGCACGATCGTCTGATCTCGGGGTCATTGGGCATTACGAAATTTTTTCCCCGCGAGTGAATGGCATTTCGGCCATCGGTGAAAAAAAGGCTATAAGGCATTGGCGCCTTGTACTTGCGGGAATAGTAGTCAATTGATTTCCATTTGACCCGAAAGACGCCTTCCGGTGTTGCCAGTGGCCCTTCGTCATCGCCGAATAGTATTGGGAATTCTTTCACAAGGATACCCCATTCGTATGCTCCGCCCATTTGAGTATCCCGGCGGATCACGATTTCCTTCTCTTCCATAGCGGCACTGGGGGAAGCAGAAAGAAGACAGGCGATGATTACTACAGCTAAAAGGAACAGTATTCTTTTCACTCTGACCTCCTCCTGTGAATTATTACAATCAACCCGACGGTTAATATTATCATCACTTGACAGGAAAGTCAAGGGGTGCTATAATGGACAGTTAAAAAGTGTCATTTTAGGGGGCTTGAAATGGGCTTATTTAAAAAAATGAGACCAATTCAGGCTTCGCAATGAGGCTTTATATATGGCAAAATTTGGGCCATTTAGGTCCTTTGAAAATTAATCCTGAATTTGCGGTGAATAAAACCGCGGGAGGTACGAATGAAAAAAGAATTGGTGTTTTTTGTTTTTCTAGCTGTCTTCGGCCTCGGCGCTGTTGTTTCAGCCCAGGCCGACGTTTGGAGTGAGGCTGCCATTGCGGTGGCAAACGCGGAAAAAATTGCCAGCAAGGCGCAATGCGACGCGGAAAGTATCCGCAGTAGGCCCTTGCGTGACCAGCCGACAGCTCAAAAGGCGCCGGCTACATTGCCGGTGTCGCCTCCACAAGCGCCAGTTGCTGCCCGGATGAATTTGCCGGCTTCATTGCCGTCCGCAAAAGCACCGCCGGCAATCAAACCGCCCGTTTTGGTAAATCCGGCGGAAAAACCGAAAGCACCCGAGCGCGTTGCTCAACCGTCGGCAAAAGTACAACAGCCGGCAGCTGCAGCTCCTTCATACGTACAGAAGGAGGGTTTGAAGGTGTACGCTATGCCGATCCCCGTTAACAGGGAGTTGGAGATAAAGGGTGTGAAATATCAACCCGGGGAAAAAATCTGGGCAGTTGTGCGAGAGGATGCGCAAGGCAAGCTGTATGACAAAAACGGGCGAATTACCAACGAGCCTGATATCGAAAAAACTATACCGGCGGGGGCGACTTTGGTTTCCCTCAAATTGCCGGCAAAGTGAGGTGAAAAGTGAGAAAATTTAGAAATTTTTTGTGGCTAAGTGTTCCCTGTCTCATTTTGGCGGGTTGCGTTTCCACTGACAATTTCCAAGCCCGGACCATTA
>DATGZC010000014.1:0-3023 GCA_035297345.1 Bathyarchaeia archaeon | reverse complement strand
AGACGTCCGTCCCGATGATTCCCATCGCCACGCCGATGTCCGCCCGCTTCAAAGCCGGCGCGTCGTTCACCCCGTCGCCCGTCATCGCAATCACCGCCCCGGATTTCTTGAGAACACCGGCAATCCGCAGTTTTTGCTCCGGCGTGATCCGCGCAAATACAGACGCGCCATCTTTTATTCTTTTAACAATTTGACTATCCGATAAAACACTTAAAGTCTTTCCATTTATGATAAAAGGGTTTTGGATTTTGGGTTTTGGATTTTTATTAGAAATTAGAAATTGGGAATTAGAAATTATTAATCCGACTTGCTTTGCTATTGCCGCTGCAGTGATCTCATAGTCTCCCGTGATCATGATCACTCTTATGCCTGACTCGCGGCACTCCTTGATCGCTCGAGCAACGTCGCGCCGGGGCGGATCGATCATCGCCATCATCCCGACCCAAACTAAATTTTTTTCAGCCTCAACTGAATAATCTTTTTGTGAAATTTTATCCAGAGGCCGATAGGCGAAAGCCAAAACCCGAAGCGCCTCACCAGACATCTGGTCGTATATTTTTTTGATTTTCTTTTTTTCCGCTTTGGAAAAGGGGACTATCCCCTCTTCAGTCAACTTTTTGGGGGAGAGGTCGGGCAGAACATCAGGAGAACCTTTCGCGTACGAAAAAATTTCTTTGTTCTTCATATTTTCAAAAACGACGCTCATCCGCATGCGTTCGGATCCGAACGGATTTTCGTCAATTTTCTTCTCCCCTGCCCCAAAGAAATTTTCGACCGGATTGAACTTTTTCGCCGCCACGATCAGCGCGCCCTCGGTCGGATCGCCGGCAATTTTGTAGCTTCCTTTTTCTTCAATCAATGCCGCATCGTTGCAAAGCGCAGCTATTTTCATCAATAATTCAAAGTTTTTGGTGTTTTTCGGATCGATTTTTTGGCCGCTGATGGAAAAATCGCCTTTCGGCTCATACCCTTCTCCGCTCACGGCGATTTCTTGTTTGTCCAGGATGATTTTTGACACCATCAATTCGTTTTTCGTGATCGTACCGGTTTTGTCCGTGCAAATCATACTCACCGAGCCAAGCGTCTCAACTGCAATCAACTTTTTCGCAAGTACTTGAACTTTGAGAAGTCTTCGCATCCCGAGCGAAAGCGCGACAGAAAGGGCCGCCGGCAAACCTTCCGGCACGACCGCGACGGCGACAGCCAGGGCAAAAAGAAAATTTTGATAGAGAGATATATTTCGAAAACCTCCGGCAATCATGACGGCAATTGCGATCGCCAGAGCAAGAACCGTGACATCGCGGCCCAACGTGCGAATTTTTTCCTGGAGCGGCGTGAGTTCATCTCGGACCTCCGTCGCCAGGTTTGCAATTTTTCCAAGTTCCGTGCCCATTCCGGTCCCCGTCACGACAAATTTCGCCTCGCCCATCGTCACCTGTTCGCCCGAAAAAACCATATTGTCGATATCAGCCACGGACAAATTTTCTTCGGCGGCAATTTTTGCAATTTTTCTTTCCGCTTTTGACTCTCCGGTGAAAACGAAACTGTTCGTATGGAGGTTGTAGCTCTCGAGAATATATCCATCCGCCGGAACATTGTCTCCGCTTGAGACGAAAATGACATCGCCCGGCACGATTTCACCTGAATCGATTTCGATCTTTCGCCCGCGCCGTATGACTGTCGCCTTGTCCGAAGTGAGTTTTTGGATATGGTCGAGAATCCGCTCCGCTTTCCATTCCTGAAAAAACCCGATGAGCGCGTTGATGCAAACGATGATGAGAATGATAATCACATCCCGCGTTTCCCCGAAAAACAGCGCCAGTCCCGCCGCCACAAGCAAAATCCACACCAACGCGTCGTTGAACTGATGTCCGATCAATTTTGCGAGCCGCCAATTTTTCTTTTTTTCGATCCTGTTCAGCCCGTACTCTCTCAACCTCTTCGCCGCTTCTTCGCTGGAAAGTCCATTCTCTGAGGTTGAAAACAATTTCATCACTTCGTCTGGAGCCAAATTATAAATTTTTTTCGCCATATTGAAATTATAGCTGAAAAAATGAATATGCCAAAACAAAAACGGCCATAAGGCCGTTTCTGAAAAAATACTTCATACTTTATACAAAATACATTAAACTTTATTTCCTTTCCTCGAGCGCCACTTGGACGTCTTTCGTATTCCCCTTGCTCCAGACTTTGAGCGTAACCTTGTCACCCACGCCGTATTGATTGAGAAGTGTCGCCAAGGGATGATCCGCGTCAACTTTCGTGCCGTTCACTTCAAGAACGATGTCATTCTCGACGATTCCCGCCTTGTCCGCCGGGCTGCCCGGAACGACTGCAAAATCTGTCACCTGCTGTCCGCGCAACACCAGGGCGCCGTAATCAAAAGGCAAATTGTTGTCTTTTTGGATTTGCGCGTCGACCGGAAGGTATCTCACGCCGATATATGGTTGCGAAATTTTCCCGTTGTTCTGCACGCTCGCCAGATCTTTTTTCACCAAGTTCACCGGAAGAGCAAAACCGATATTCTCTGCGCCCTGCGCCATGGCGACATTCACGCCGATCACTTTTCCTTGGATATCGAGCAAAGGACCGCCGGAATTGCCCGGATTGATGGCCGCGTCGGTCTGGATGACCTGGCTCAATTGTTCAGAGTCTCCGCTTAGTTGAGAGCCGGCGCTGACGTTTCTTTTGAGTCCCGACACGACTCCCTTGCTGACAGTGTTTCTGAATTCGCCCAAAGAATTTCCGATAGCGATCACTGTCTGTCCGATTTGCAGATTTGAAGCCTCTCCCAATTCAAGCACAGGAAGTCCTTTCGCATCAATCTTCAGAATGCCCAGATCGTTTGTCGGATCGATCGCCTGCACTTTCGCGTCATATTTCTTCCCATCACTCGTCATCACTGTATAATCTGCGCTCGAATCTGAAATCACGTGCTTGTTCGTGACCACAAGACCGTCGCTCGAGACAATGAATCCCGAACCGGCGCCGATTTGTTTCTTTTGACCTCCATTTTGATCTTG
>DATGZC010000013.1:0-13056 GCA_035297345.1 Bathyarchaeia archaeon | reverse complement strand
GCCCTTGGCAAGATTCAATGCAATGAGCCCTGACCGGCGAACTTTCGCAAAATCTTCGATGGCTGTCTTTTTGACTGTTCCGAATTTGGTCGCCATGAAAAGGTATTTCGCCTGGCTGTCTTTCCCGATAGTGATAACCGCCGTGATTTTTTCGTCGGGAGAAACTTGGAGGAAATTCACTATCGCTTGGCCTTTGGCCGTCCGCGACGTGGAAGGAATTTCATAGGCTTTGGTCTGAAAAACTTTTCCGGTATTTGTGAAAAAGAAAAGATCGTCGTGCGTCATCGCGCTCACCACCAGATCAATCGTGTCGTCTTCTTTGGTCGTCGCACCGATCACGCCTTTCCCGCCGCGTTTCTGCACGCGATAGAGCGAGGGATTCATCCGTTTCACATAGTTGTCTTGGGTCAAAACAATGATCGCTTCCTCGTTCGGGATGAGATCTTCCTGTTTGAATTCGCCGACCGCCGACCGTACAACCCGCGTCCTCCGATCGTCCGCGTATTTTTCGCGGAGTTCGGCGAGCTCCGTTTTGATGACTCCCAAAATTTTCTTCGGGTGCTTGAGAAGATCCTCGAGCTCTTTGATGAGCCTCATTTTTTCCTTGAGCTCGTCTTCAATTTTCTGGCGCTCGAGTCCGGCGAGCGTCTGGAGGCGCATCTCAAGGATGGCCGTGGATTGCTTGTCAGACAACTTGAATTTTTTCATCAAGTTGTCGTGGGCAATTTCTTTGGTCGCTGATTTTCGGATGGTATCAATGACCGCGTCGATGTGGTCGAGCGCTTTTTTGAGCCCTTCCAAAATGTGCGCTCGCTCTTTGGCGATCCGAAGTTCGTATTGCGTCCGGCGCGTGACAACCACTTGGCGATGCGCCACGAAATATTCAAGCATCGCCTTGAGGTTCAACACTTTCGGCTCGATCCCGTCGACCAGCGCGAGCATATTCACGTGGAAAGATTTCTGAAGATCAGTGAGGGTATAGAGTTTGTTGAGGATTTTTTTCGGAAAGGCTTCTTTCTTGAGATCAATCACAACCCGCACGCCCTCTTTGTCCGACTCGTCGCGGATATCCCGAATGCCTTCAATCTTTCCGGTCTTCACCAGGTCCGCCATCTTCTCGATCATCGCCGCCTTGTTCGAGGCATAGGTCATTTCCGTGACAATAATCTGGAACTGGCCGGTTTTTGTTTCGACGATTTCCGTTTCGGCGCGGCAGACGATCGATCCGCGGCCGGTGAGATAGGCCTGGGCGATGTCGGCTTGGTTGAAGATTGACCCACCCGTCGGAAAGTCGGGGCCTTTCACAAACTGCATCAGCTCTTTCACTTCACAATCCGGATTTTCGATGAGATAGGCGATCGCGTCCACCAGTTCGCCGAGATTGTGGGGAGGGATATTCGTCGCCATCCCGACTGCAATTCCCATCGTGCCGTTGAGGAGCAGCTGAGGGGCTTTGGCCGGCAAAACACTCGGTTCCTGGCGCGACGCGTCGTAGTTCGGAACAAAATCCACGGTATCTTTTTCGATGTCAGCCATCATTTCTTCCGCAAAGGCCGTGAGTTTGGCTTCGGTATACCGCATCGCCGCCGGGTTGTCGCCGTCCATCGAACCGAAGTTTCCCTGGCCGTTCACCATCGGATAGCGCAAAGAAAAAGTTTGGGCCATTCGCACCATTGAGTCATACACGGCAGTGTCGCCGTGCGGATGATACTTTCCCAGCACGTCTCCCACCACGAGCGCGGACTTCCGGAATTTCGCGGAATGGCCTAGGCCCAATTCGCGCATAGCATAGAGGATCCGGCGATGCACCGGCTTCATTCCATCCCGCACGTCCGGCAAAGCGCGCGAAACAATCACGCTCATTGCGTAGGCGAGATAGGATTCTTTCATTTCAGAGGTGAGTTCTCTTGGTTTTATGTATCCGATTTCCATGGGTTTCTCTACGAATTACGAATTTTGTACGAGTATACGAATGAATTTGGTCGCAAGTTTCGAGACATACTACGGCAATGCGGGAACATTATATTTATTCTGATCATTATTTCCGGTATTATCAGCTGGATTTTGCAAGCTATCATTTGACGCCGGCAAAGTATTTTCTTCGCTGTTGTCCGTCGGCGTTGCGGGCGAGGCTTGGTCCGGCAATTGCTGCATCATATTTTGGATTGAGTCTTTGCCGTCCTGGAAATTGTTCTTAAGGTCATTGAGGCTCGCTGACGCTTGGTCGACTTGCGGCTCAGCGGACTTGTTCATTTCTTTGAACGATAGCATCCATATCCCAAGAAATATAAAAAATCCGACCACGGTTCCGATCACCGCAATTCGTTCTTTTTCGCGCGTCGGCTTGGCTCTCAATTTTTCAATGTAATCGTGTAAATTCATTCATTCTTCTTTAGGTCCTCCTCCCCTGCCAAGGGGAGGTGCCCGAAGGGCGGAGGGGTTTTTATCGTGCAGAGAAAACCACCCCTCTTATCCCCTCCTTGGCAGGAGGGGAGGATTAGTGCTACGCACTTAGCGCCTCCATTATCACCACTTTCATCTCCGTGTCTTCGAGATCTTTTTTCTTGAGGATCAATTTCGCCACTTTTTCCGAAGGACACGATCCGATTTCTTTGCAAAAACCTTTTTCGTCTCCGATCTTGAGCGTCATTCCAGGAATTTTGTAGTGCATCGGAAGAATCACTTTCGGCTCGATCTGATCAACCCAATTTTTGGCGTCTTTTGCCGTCATAAACGGCGCTTCGCCGACTGAAACAGCCAGAACGTCCACCCCGTTCACTTCTTCAAGCTGTTTTTTGTCCAGAGGCGCGCCCAGATTTCCCAAATGACAGAAACGGATTCCTTCGCTCTCAATCGCAAAAATCACGTTTTTACCAAGCTCCGCTCCTCCGACTATGTCATGAGCTGATTCAATCCCCGTGATCGACACTCCCTTAATTGAATATTCCCCAGGCAGATCCAAAACTTCCGGCTCGCCCTTCAAGGCGCCCGGGTTGTTGTGATCGGGATGAGCATGGCTCACCGTCACTATATCGGCTTTTCCTTGCGGCGGCCTGAGGCCGATCGAGCGGTCAAAAGGATCAGTGAAAATCACTACATCTTCGCCCGAACCGCGCCCGTCCGGCTTGGTCGAGATCTTGAAACATGATTGTCCGTACCATTGAATGGTCATAATTGTTGTATAAAAGGGGATTTAATAACATTAGAATGATAGCACGTCCGGAAGAAAAATTCAACCCCGTAGAGACGCGATTAATAGCGTCTCTAGGCGCAATTGCAGGAGCAAGGTTGTACCTTGCTTCTAATGTTGGCGAAAATCGTTAATATGCGGAGCAGACAAAATACCCGCTCCTGCGCGCTCAAATCTATCCGATTATTTATGCTTATATAAAGCAAAATACCCCCATTGTTTCACATATATCCAGCCGTCCTCCGTCTCCCTTTGGGCCGCTTGCAGACGTTTTTGTGGCAGCGATTATGTTAGTCGTAGGGATAATTTCACTAGCACTCGCCGGCGGGGGATTAGAGGCATGGGCAGTAGCAAAAGAATAACGAGCTCATCCAAACGTTTTTGACCGGGCGGTTGCACAGCAATCGCCCTTTTTTTATTCCAAATTATCCCGCCCCTTGCCAAAATTATCAATATATATTATACTTTTTTAGTATTAATTATTAACCTAACTAGTAATTCCCATGATGGACAACATTTACGACACTCTGGCCAAAGAGGTCGACAAAGTTTCAGAAGAAAGAGAAGAGAAAAAAGAAGCCAAAATTGAAGAAACTCAAGAAGTTTCTCCGGCTCCGGCTGAAGAAATCTCCGAAACCGCTCAAACGATGGCGGATTTTTTGAACCAAACAAAGGTATCTTTCCCCAAAGAAGGCGATGTGATTGAAGGCAAAGTGCTTGAAATCGGATCGAATGCCGTATACCTCGATCTCGGAATTTTCGGAACGGGAATCGTCCTTGGAAAAGAAATCAAAGACGGACTCGGAACGACCGACAAATTGAAAATCGGCGACAAAGTTTCGGCGACCGTCACGGATATCGAAGACGAGAACGGATATATCGAGCTCTCGGTACGCGAAGCGTCGATTGAAAAAGCTTGGATCGACCTTGAAGAGAAGCAGGCGGAAGAAGTCATCTTCCCGGTGAAAATACTCGACGCGAACAAAGGCGGACTGATCGTCGAAGTGAACGGCATCACCGGATTCTTGCCGGTATCCCAGCTCTCAAACGAACACTATCCGCGCGTTGAAGAAGGAGAGAAATCGAAGATTCTTGAAAAACTGCGTTCATATATCGGCACCGAAATGTCAGTGAAAATCATCGACACGGATCGGGAAGGCGAAAAATTGATCGTGAGCGAAAAAGCAGCCTTCAGTGCCCAAGAAAAGAAAGCTATTTCCGAACTTCAGGTTGGCGATGTGATCGAAGGAGAAGTGAGCGGCGTTGTCGATTTCGGCGCGTTCGTGAAATTCTTGCCGCCCTCGAAGACCGAATCGGTCCGCGAAGAAGACAAGCTTGAGGGACTGGTGCACATCTCGGAACTCGCTTGGCAGCTCATCGACAACCCGCGCGACATCATCAAAACGGGGGACCGGGTTCGCGCCAAGATCATCGGGATCGACAACACGCGCGTTTCGCTTTCCATCAAAGCTCTTGAAAAAGATCCTTGGGCCGCGGCGGAAGAGAAATATCAGGCTGGAAAAACCTATGACGGCCAAGTGCGAAAGATCAACCACTTCGGCGCGTTCGTATATCTTGATGACGACATCCACGGCCTCGCGCACGTTTCAGAACTTCTTGAAGCCAATCCGGGAAAAAATATCGAAGAGATCATCCAGACCGGCGAAACTTACAAATGGAAAATCCTTTCCATCGAACCCAAAGAACACCGGATGGGCTTGGCCTTGGTAAAGTAAAAACGCAAAGGGCAAAACGCAAAACCACAGCGCAAAGCTAAAAACTTTTTGGTTATGATTATTTCTTTCAACGGCGATGAAGGCTCCGGAAAGAGCACTATCGCCGAAAAAGTCGCCCAAGAACTTGGATATCCCAGATACTATATGGGACAGATTTTTCGCGACATGGCAAAGAAAAGAGGCCTATCTCTTGTAGAATACCTCAAGCTAGGCGAAACAGATCCAAACGTCGACAAAGAAGTGGATGATTATCTTCTTCAGATAGCAAGGGGAAGCAGCGACTTCGTGATCGAAAGCCGTACTGCTTGGCATCTTATTCCGCAATCGCTGAAAATTTATTTGAAAGTCAAGGAAGAGGAGGGCGCCAAGAGGATATTCAAGCAACTCCAGGAAAAAAATTCAAGAAACGAAGACAAAAAAATAGACTCCATTGAAAGCGTGCTCGCAAGCAACCGCACGAGAAAAGAAACTGATGACTTACGTTACAAAAAATACTACGGAATAGATATCCGCAATCCGAAAAACTATGATTTCGTTCTCGACACGACAAATCTTTCGCCTGAAGAAGTTTTTCAAAAAACAATTTCTTTTATCAAAGAACATAAATCGTAGAGGTTAAATCTCTACACATAATGAACCTCATCAAAAAAATCCAGGAAAATATTTTTCGCTACGAACTTTTTGAACGCGGCGGAAAAATAGTGGTCGGCTGTTCTGGCGGACCGGATTCTGTTTGCCTTTTGGACGCGCTGCACGAATTGCAAAAAAAATATAATCTCGAGCTGATCGTCGCCCACGTAAATTACAAACTCCGAAAAAAAGATTCTGACAAAGACGAAGCGCTCGTGAAAAAATTGGTCGAAAAATATGAACTTCCGATCGAAATCTTACACAATCCAGAATACACGATACAAGATACAAACCTTGAGGAGAAATTAAGGACGTATCGCTACGCTTTTTTTGAAAAAATATCAAAAAAATACAAAGCAAACGCAATCGCCGTCGCCCACAACCTGAACGACCAGGCCGAAACCGTCCTTTTGCGGCTTCTGCGCGGCACAGGCCTCCGGGGACTCGGGGCGATGAGCTTTGCGACCCAAAGAGGTCCGAGCGCGCGGCCAAAGAGGAATGCGGACGGACCTCGCATCATCCGGCCGCTCCTGAACATCCCTCGCAAAGAAATCCTCGCTTATCTTCTGAAGAAAAAGATCCCTTTCCGCGTGGACAAAACCAATCTCACAAGCGACTTCACTCGAAACAAAGTGAGGAACAAGCTCCTCCCGTACCTCGAGAAAAACTTCAACCCGCGCGTCCAGGATCTGCTGTTCAAATTTTCCAAATCTGCCGCCGCGGACTATGATTTTATCAGCCGATATTCCGCTGCTTGGCTTGCCGAGAATCAAAGCCTTCGGGTGTCCGAACTGAATAGCCTCCACCCGGCCATTCGCCGGGAAGTCCTGCGCCAGGCGCTCGCCCCAAAGGGGGCTCTTCGGGGAAAAACCGTCCCAGACCTCCGGGAAATCGAATCGGGCCACATTGAAGAAATTATTAAAATTCTGAAAAGTAGTAAGAATAAGAAGCAAAAAATCAGCTTCAAAGGCTTGAAAATGGAGCGGATTGGTGATAGGCTGGTCATAGAGAAATCCGAAAACCAAAGCTCAAATGTCAAATGATCTTAAGCACTAAATAACCTCAATAAACCATGAAAAATTTTGTGAAGAACCTGGTTATCATCCTCCTCGTCTTTCTTGTCATTTCGGGAATTGTGATGCTTTTCAATGCTCCTGCTCAGAAGGTGAACAATGTCAGCCTCAATGAACTGGCGAGCCAGATCAACGACGGAAAAGTGAAAACTATCCAAGTCAATGGAGACAGTCTCGACATCACGCTCAATGACGATACAAAAGAAAAATCCCGAAAAGAGGCAGATGCCGCTCTCACGGATTCATTCAAAAATTATGGCGTCGAGCCAACTGCCCTCCGTTCAGTGAACATCGAGATCAAAGACACCTCCTCGACGGCCTTCTGGCTGAATACCGTGATTCCGTTTCTTTTGCCGTTCATCATCATCGGGGTGTTCCTGTGGTATATGATGCGCTCCGCCCAGCGCGGAAACAACCAGGCGCTGTCTTTTGGAATGTCTCGAGCGCGCCTTATTTCCCCCAAAAAAAACGGAAAGAAAAAAATAACTTTTGAAGATGTCGCCGGCGCGGAAGAAGCCAAAGATGAACTCAAGGAAATCGTCGAATTTCTGAAACATCCCAAAAAGTTTCTGGATTTGGGCGCCCGCATCCCGAAAGGCGTCTTGCTTCTCGGGCAGCCGGGAACCGGAAAAACCCTGATTGCGAAAGCCGTGGCCGGGGAAGCCAACGTCCCTTTCTTCAGCATCTCCGGTTCGGAATTTGTTGAAATGTTTGTCGGAGTCGGTGCCAGCCGCGTGAGAGATCTTTTCAAGCAAGCCAAGAAAGCCGCTCCCGCCATTGTTTTCATCGATGAGATCGACGCCGTCGGCCGCCACCGCGGAGCGGGACTGGGAGGCGGACACGACGAACGCGAACAAACCCTCAATCAGATTCTTGTCGAGATGGACGGCTTTGATACGGACACCAATGTTATCGTGGTTGCCGCCACCAACCGCCCGGATGTTTTGGACCCGGCTCTTCTGCGGCCCGGGCGTTTTGACCGGCGGGTTGTCATGGATCTTCCAGACATCAAAGAAAGAGAAGCTATACTCAAAATTCACACAAGAAACAAACCGGTGGCCAAAGAAGTCGACCTTCACAAAATTGCCGCCCGCACGCCCGGTTTTTCCGGCGCCGATATTTCAAATCTTGTGAACGAAGCGGCGATCCTGGCCGCGCGGCGCGGGAAAAAAATCGTCGGTGACGATGAACTTCGCGTTTCGATTGAGAAAGTCATTCTCGGACCCGAGCGGAAAAGCAAGATATTGAACGTGAAGGAAAAAGAAATCACCGCCTATCATGAAGCCGGGCACGCCCTCATCGCTTCAAATCTCAAAAATGCCGACCCGGTCCAAAAGGTTTCTATTATTTCACGCGGACAAGCCGCCGGCTATACCTTGAATGTTCCCCAGGAAGATAAGCGCCTCTATACGCGCGCCTATTTCATCGACGAACTGGCAGTGCTGTTGGGCGGATATGTGAGCGAAAAAATAGTTTTCGGCGATGTGACGACCGGCGCCTCGAACGACCTCGAACGGGCGACTGACACAGCGAGAAAGTTGGTGACGCGATACGGCATGAGTACCCTCGGGCCGCGCACCTTTGGCCGCAAAGAAGAACTCGTGTTTCTCGGGAAAGAGATGAGTGAAGAAAAAAATTATTCTGAAGCGACCGCCAAAGAAATTGACACCGAGGTTTCCCGCTTCATCGAAGATGCCTACAAAACGGCCGAAAAAGTCATAGCCGACAAAAAAGAGATTCTCGAGAATATTGCCAAAACCCTGCTTGAAAAGGAAACGATCGAACAAGAAGAATTCAATGAACTGATCGGCAAGACAAAGGCCCAAAAAGAGCAAAAATAACCTTACAAGTATGTCCGACACAAACGAATCACCACAGAAGAAAAAACAAATTCCTTTTATCGAAATTCTGAAACAAGCCGCCCGGATCGTCTGGGAACACCGATTTTTGCTTTGGTTTGGACTTTTGCTGGCGCTCGGATCGCCAGAAAGTTTCAATATCGGAAGAAACAACAACAAGCTTGATCACCAGGGCGAAGCCGCGAAAAACTTTCTCGCCAATCATTGGCAGACTGTGGCAGTCATTGCGGTTGTTGTTTTCATCGTAGGAATTCTTTTGTTTCTCGTCTCGCTCGTCGCCAAAGCGGGCCTCGTGAAATCGGTGAATCTCATCGTCCTCCACAAAACCACGAGCTTCAGAGAAGGATGGCGCTCGGGAAAAAAATATCTCGGCACACTTTTGGGACTCTCCTTGCTGTTCTTCATCGCCGTATTTTTGGTTGTCGTTGTCCTCGCAATTCCTGTCATCTATCTTATTGCCGCCCAATCCTGGTTCAGCGCAATCCTTGTCGGAATCCTAGCTATTGCAATATTCTTCCCGCTTATTTTTATATTCACTATCACCAAAACTTATGCGGAATTCTACATTATTCTTTCCGATATTCATCTTGGAAGCGCAATAGAGACGGGCTACCTCCTGCTTCTCAAAAATATCGGCAATTCAATCATTTTTTCGCTCCTTCTTTTTGCCGTGAGCCTCGTCGCCGGAATTGTGCTCCTGCCCGTCGCCGGAATTGCCCTCGTTATTCTGGTTCCAACGGGAATCACTTTCTTTTATCTCAGCAAAATCGCCTTCGCCATTTTCATCGGCTTTGCTGTTCTTCTATTCGTCGCTGCGTTGTTGTTTGTATCTTCGATTTTCCAAACCTACAAAATGACCGCTTGGACTTTGTTCTTCCAGGAAATCGCCAAAGTTGAAAAAAAACCGGAAGCGGAAGAAGTTGCGGAAGAGGGCCTCGAGGAACTCCCGGCCACCCCGGAAAAAGTGATCTAGCAATTTGACTTTAAGTTTATTGAAGTCTCCGTTCATATGGCGGAGATTTTTTTGTGGGCAATACAGGAATCGAACCTGTGACCTCTTCCATGTCAAGGAAGCGCTCTAACCACTGAGCCAATTGCCCTGAATATGCGTTCACCTGTGGGACCGATAGGGATCGAACCTATGACCAAACGGTTATGAGCCGCCCGCTCTACCACTGAGCTACGGTCCCGTCGCCCATTAACATTATAATCCTAAAGAAATATCTCGATATAGTCAATGACAGCTTTTCTCTCCTGAAAACGTACCAGGGAAATGGACAATAGTCTCGATAAATGATAAATTGACAATAATAATGCTCCCGATAATCTCTATGGCCGAAGAAAAAAAAGACGATAAAAAACTGACCAAAGCCGAGGAGCAGAAGCTTCACGTGTATTTTGTGGATAAAGTCATCACTCTGATGAGCGGCGCGATGGGACTTGTCGCGGCGCTGGCCTGGAACGATGCGATGCGCAAACTCTTCGAACGGATATTCGGTACCCAAGGCTCGGGCGATGTCACGGCAATGTTCATCTATGCCTTCGTCGTCACAATGGCCGTCGTCATCGTCACCTACCGCCTCACCAAATTTGCGGAAAGGATGAAAAAGAAAAACGAAAAAAAATAGCAAACAATCAAATCCCAGGCCTCTCCCTGGGGTTTTTTAATCATTAACTTGACTCGAAATGAAAGTTTTGGTGATTGACAGAGGGGGAAGAGGCGACGCCCTGTGCTGGAAGCTAAAAAATGATCCGCGGGTAAAAAAAGTTTTTTGCGCGCCCGGAAACGGCGGGATGGCCCGAAACGGAATATCCATTTTGAAAAGCGCGCGAACGCCGGAAGAAATTGTTGCCGCGGCGCTTCGCGAAAAAATTGATCTTGCGGTAGGCGGAGCGGAAGCTCCTTTGAGCGCCGGCATGGCCGATCTCTTTCGAAAAAATAAAATTCCCATCATCGGACCGAATCAAGAGGCGACGATTCTCGAATCGAGTAAAGGCTACACCGATCTCCTCTGTCGCGAGCTTGGCGTGCCTGTTCCCGAATTTGAATTATTCGAGGATAGTGTTTCGGCCAAAAAATATATAGATTCACGGCCGTATGAAGTCGTGGTAAAGTGCGATGGTCTGGCGGCCGGGAAAGGGGCGGTCGTCTGCGCGAGCCGCGAAGAAGCGCATCGCGCTGTGGACCTCATCTTCGAGCGCCAAGCCTCAGGAGACTGGGGCGGGAATAGCGTCGTCGTCCAGAAAAGAATCTCCGGCCGAGAACTTTCTTTTTTCTATATTACCGACGGACATACTTTACGGCCGCTTCCGGTTGCCAAAGATTATAAGCGGGCGCGCGACGG
Source organism: Bathyarchaeia archaeon (assembly GCA_035297345.1). Classification (GTDB taxonomy): domain Bacteria; phylum Patescibacteriota; class Minisyncoccia; order Moranbacterales; family UBA11712; genus JAPLXD01. Next base: position 2,223 of record DATGZC010000013.1, on the reverse strand, counting down.
AGACATTGGGAAGAACACGGGCGGAATGGGCTCAGTTTCTCCTCATCCGTGGGAAGGCGAAGCGCTCACGCGAATCGTCACCAAAAAAATCGCCCAGCCCTTGATCGACGGCTTCCGCGAAAAAAGAAATGTTCTCTATCAAGGGTTTATCTATTTCGGCCTCATCTTTGAAGGCGGCGACATTGATCGGCCGATGCTCCTCGAGATAAACATTCGCCTCGGCGACCCCGAAGCTCAAGTGATCCTTCCGCGCCTTGAAACTTCTCTCATTTCGATTGCGGAAGCGCTTGAGAAAAACCAGCTGAAAAAGCTTCCGCTCAAGTGGAGCGATGAATATTTCTGCGACGTGGTCCTGGCGAGCGGTGAAGTGAAACGGACCGGCAAGGGAAAATATCCCGGCTATCCCGGGCGCTATAAAATAGGTTTTCCGATTTCCGGATTCGCGGAAAACAATTTTCGCTCGCTTCTTTTTTCCGCCGGCATCGAACACGACGACGCCAAAGGCTACGTCACTTCCGGCGGCCGCGTCCTCAACGTCGTCGGCCGGGGAAAATCCCTCGCCGAAGCACGCACCATGGCCTACGCAGACATCGAAAAAATAAATTTCGAGGGAATGTATTTCCGAAAAGAAATCGGATTGACTTAATCTAAAAAAGAAGCCGGGCATCGGCTTCTTTCACTTTCTCCTCTTTCCGTGAAACGCTTTGTGGACTTCTTTGAGTTGTTTGTTCGTCACGTGGGTATAGATTTGAGTGGTGGTCACCGAGGAATGGCCGAGCATTTCTTGGACGGAGCGGATGTCGGCGCCGTTGGCGATAAGGTCGGTCGCGAAAGAATGGCGCAGGGTGTGCGGATGGACGTCTTTCACGATCCCGGCCTTGAGGGCGTATTGTTTCACGATGCGCTGGATGGAGCGGGGAGTGAGGCGCAAGTTTTCGCCGCTCTTCTTTTTCTCAATTTGCTTGAGACCGATTCGCACAAAGACCGCCGGATCGACGTCCGGCCGTTTGTCGAGATATCTTTCGAGGGCCTGCTTTGCCCGGTCGGAAATGAAGACCACCCGGATCTTTCCGCCCTTTCCGCGGACGCTAAATTCCTGGGTCTTGAGATTCACTTGATCACGGTTCAAATTGGTAAGCTCCGAAACGCGAAGACCGGAACTGTACAAGAGTTCAAGGATCGCCCGATCGCGGAAAGCCTTGAGGCTTGCACCCGCCGCCACCTCGAAAATGCGGCTAACTTCATCGCTTTCCAAAAACTCCACCTCCATCCTGGCTGTTTTTCCAAGTTCGATCTTTTCCGCCGCGAGCGTTTTCACATCGCGCTTCGCCAGATATTTCAAAAAGTTGCGAATCGCAATGATGTGATAGTTTTGAGTGATCTTTTTGAGCGGCCGGCTTGCTGCGCCGGAGCTAGAGCGAGGCGAGCTTTTTTCATCGCCCATCCGGTTGAGGAAGATGCGATAGCTGCGAATCAGCTCCTCGGTGATGTCCGCCGCAGACTGGATACGCGCCCACTGAAAAAAACGTTCCAGATAGTGATCATAATTCTCGATCGTCTTTTGCGAGCGGTCTTTTTCGATCTCCAGGTGCTCGAGATATTGCGTTTTCAGATTTTTTATATCCATACCCGAATTATACTAGAAATGAGCCAACTAATCTATACTGAGAATACCCTTTGTATAAGCAGAAAAATCCTACTTTCAACATTCAAATCACAGCCGCTATCTTGACACCAGCGGCCGTTGTGCTAACCTAAAAGCCGTATAATAATTAGGGATCAGACGGAAATCGCTTCAGTAAACCCGCTATTTCCGAGGCTCTTGGGTATTTTCCCAGAGGCTCTGAAATTTCCGAATCACTCGAACCGTTGATCCAACAGAGAGGACAAACCTATTAGTAACCATTTCAACGATTTTCCTCGCCGCCCGGAAGAAAGAGCGGGAGGGAAGCTGCGAACCTTGCTAAGAGGGGAGAACTTTCGAAAAATCGCCCAAAAAATCCAAACATCCCAGATCCGTTTGGCTTCTTGCCTGAGGGAAAAACCTCTTGCCTGTTTTGTGGCAGGCGGTATCCGGAAATATGCAGCTACCTTTGTGGTAGCTCTTTGTGTTTTGCTCGTCGCGCTCATCAATCTTTCCTCCGGAACAAGCTCGGAAGGAAATATTTTTGATTCTCTCACCGGTACCGACAATGAAATCAGTCCGATGAAAAACAAGATTGC
>DATGZC010000012.1:0-26975 GCA_035297345.1 Bathyarchaeia archaeon | reverse complement strand
AAAAATTAGCGAATCATTGTTGTTTATAGTGACGAACTTTTGTCCCCTGCCTTCGATAAGCGAGGGTTTCAAATATTCGTCGGTGAGATTTTTTTGATAACAATACTTCACGGCATCAGAGCAATGCTCAAATTTTTTTCCTTTGCCGCTCACTAAGAGGTCATAGGCGATTTTCAGCCGTTCCCAGTTTTTAGCTCGGTCCATGGCATAAAATCGACCGATGAGACTTGCAATTTTTCCGACACCGATCCGTTTCAAACGCTTCTCCCAGTCCGCCAGATGCTCGAGTGCGCTCTTGGGATAGGAATCCCGCCCGTCGGTGAAAAAATGGATATAGACATTTTTTATGTTGTTTTGTTTCGCGAGCAGAAGAAGCGCTTCGAGGTGATATGGATTCATATGCGGGCTATCCTCGTTTCCCAGAAGCCCCGCGAGATGGAGGTTGGATTTGTGTTTTTTGACATGAGAAATCGCGCCGAGAAAAGCGGCGTTGTGAAAAAAGGTTCCTGTGTTGATGCTTTCGGAAATTTTTCGCGAGTCCTGCTCGACTATCCGCCCCGCCCCTATATTCATATGTCCCGTTTCCGATCCGCTGGTCTGTTTGGTATCAAGTCCGACGTCTTTTCCGGTTGCTCCAAGATTGGTGTGCGGATATTTTCCCCAAAGAGCGTCAAAAACCGGCGTTTTGGCGAGCCAAATCGCGTTCGTATCATCCTTCGGTCCGATTCCCCACCCGTCCAGAATGGCCAGAATTGTCGGTTTTGTTTTTTTTGGCATCAGATTTCTTTTTCAATCTCCAAGAGTCGATTATACTTGGCCGTTCTTTCGCTGCGGCAAGGGGCGCCGAATTTGACGTATTCGGATCCGGAGGCGACGGCAAGATCGGCGATAAATGAATCTTCAGTCTCGCCGCTGCGGTGAGAAACGACTGTTTTTATGTTGTTTTTCTGGCACATTTTGATGAAATTCATCGTTTCAGTGATTGTTCCGATCTGGTTCGGTTTCACGATCGCCGCATTCACGGATTTGAAATCCAAAGCTTTTTTCAGCCGTGTCATATTCGTCACAAGCAAGTCATCGCCGATATTGAGAATATTTTTTCCAAACTTCTGATTCAACTTTTTCCAGTTTTCAAAATCATCTTCGGCCAGACCGTCTTCAAGCGAAACGATCTGAAATTTTTTTGCCCATTCCTGATAGAGGGCGATCAATCGGTCGGCATCAAGAGTCGTATTCTCCGGTTTCAGGGTGTAGGTCGCTTGTTCGCCGTTTGAGAAACTTGAAGCGGCAGCGTCGATGCCGAGCATAACCTTGCCTTTGTATCTGGATTCCTCAATCGCTTTGTTGATAAATTCAAAAGCGTCGCTATGGCTGTCGAGGCGCGGTGCGAACCCGCCTTCGTCTCCGACACCAGTCGGATACCCGGCATTGGCAAGCAAGCTTTTCAACTTATGGAAGATTTCGCTTGCCGCGCGCATTTTTTCGGAAAAGCTATTGAATTTTTCGGGGATAATCTGAAATTCCTGGACCGAAAGTCCGGAATCAGCATGTGCCCCGCCGTTGATAATATTGAAGAACGCAGTTGGAATTTTTCTTGGGCTCTTGAATTTGAAAGTTTTGGCCAAATATTTGTAAAGCGGCAAATTTTGTGAAGCGGCTGCTGCGCGAGACGTTGCCAGAGACACGGCGAGTATCGCATTGGATCCCAGATTCGATCTGTTCTCTGTGCCGTCGAGCTCAATCATGGCGCTGTCAATATTTTTCTGATCAAGCACTTCCAGAGCGGCCAATTTCTTTGAGATTTTTTTCCTGATATTTTCACATGCATTCAAAACACCTGAGCCGTTGTATCGCGCGTCATTGTCCCGCAGCTCCAGCGCCTCATATGTTCCCGTCGAAGCGCCTGAGGGCACGGCCGCGGAGCCGGAAATGCCGTTTTCCAGAACAACAGTTGCTTTGACGGTAGGATTTCCGCGGGAATCAAGAATTTCGATGGCAGATATTTTTTTTATCTTTGTCATATATTTTTCGAATGTATATTAAGAATTATTTTCCAGCGCGTCGATTCCTGGCAACTTTTTTCCTTCGAGAAACTCAAGCATAGCGCCCCCGCCTGAGGATAGGAAATTGAATTTGTCGGCCGCTTTCTCCTTATCAATGAATTCAAGCGTTTCTCCACCGCCCGCTATTTTCCAGGCGTCAGCTTCGCAAAAAGCATCGAGGATCGTTTTTGTCCCTTGTTCGTATTTTTCATCTTCGAATTTTCCCATCGGGCCGTTCCAAACAAGAAAAGAAGCTGAAGAGGCCGCCATTTTATATTTCTCCGCAGTTTTCGGGCCGATATCGAGATTCTCATCGACATAGTCTTCCGGGAGGATGACATTTTCACTGAATTTCAAATTTTGAGTTTGAGCCTCTACGGCAATTTTCCCGCCGATGAGAACGGCGTCATAGGATTCTGCCAGATTTTCGATCACGGGCATCTTCGTTTCAATTTTTGCGCCTCCGATGATGGCAATGGCCGGCCTTTTGGATGGTTTCAGCGCTTTTGAAAGTTCGCCTATCTCTTTTTCCATCAAAAGTCCGGCGCAGGACGGCTTGAAACGCGAAATTTGAGAAATCGAAGCGTGAGCGCGGTGCGAATCGCTGAAAGCGTCGTTCACATACACTCCGAAATGATGGCAGACATCCAGCGCGAACTTTTCGTCATTCGCCTCCTCGCCCGGCCAAAATCTCAAATTTTCAGCCAGCGCTATCTGTCCGCCTTCAAGAGATTGAATGGCCTCGTCGCCTTCTTTGCTCAATATATCCTTTATGAAAACAACCTTTTTTTTGAGCAGTTCCTCCAATTTTTTTGCGACCGGCTCAAGCGAGTATTGAGGGTCGACCTTTCCTTCCGGCCGGCCAAGATGTGAGATTATTACAATTTTCGATTTGTCCTGCTTCAGGATATACTCGATCGTCGGAAGAGATTGGCGGATACGGAAATCATCCAGAATTTGTCCGTTTTCAAGCGGAACATTGAAATCGGCGCGCAAGAGAACTCTTTTGTTTTTGAAATCAACGTCTTTGAGATATTTCATATTTTCAGTGATCAGCGATCAAGGATCAGTGATCAATATTTTTAATTTTTATATTTAAATTAGGTATTGTTCGTTGGCCGTTGACCAATGTTCATTGACGTTATTTGCCCATTCCCAAAATCCCGATTACGAGGCCCATTCCTGCGGCAACGCCCGTCAGAATCCAGGCCCGCATCGTAAATTTTGTTTCGGGCCATCCGACTGCCTCGAAATGGTGATGGATCGGGGTCGAGAGGAAAATTTTACGTCCAAAATATTTTTTGGATATCAATTGAGCCGCCACTGAAAGAGATTCGATTATGTATACGATACAAACGATCGGCAGGATCAAGGAGGCGTTGGTCAAGATAGCTACGACAGCCAATGTGGCGCCAAGCGACGCCGATCCAGTATCGCCCATGAAAAATCGCGCCGGATAAATATTGAACCACAAAAATGCAAGCAATGATCCGCAAATAGCCGAACAAAATGCTGCCAGATCAATTTTGCTCTGAGCAAAAGCCATCGTGCCGAATACCGCAAAGGCTATGAGAAGTATCCCTCCATTCAGACCGTCGAGACCGTCAGTTTCATTCGATGAAAAGGCGGTTGCCAGAACGACAAAAATAAAAAATGGAATATACCAAAAACCGATGTTGAAATCGCCAAAACCCGGCACATGAATCTCGCCGTGCTTCAGCTTGAAAAAGAACCACAGGGATCCCGCAATAGCGATCAGGAACAACCAGCCGAAACGGTACAAAAATCGCATTCCCCCGCCTTTGTTCGATCCCCAGCCTTTCACGCTGAAAATGTCATCAAAGGCGCCTACGATGGCTGTGGTGATCAACGCGAAGAGAGGTAGCCAGGTTTGCGAACGGCTCAAAAAATCAAGACGCACGATCACTTTCGACTCAAAAAGCGGCCGAATGAGATGAAAGAGTATCGCCAAAAAGAGGACAGTGATCCAGACCAAAGCGCCGCCCATTGTTGGTGTCCCGCTTTTGTCTTTGTGGAGCCCGTGATATACCGGCGCCTTTTCTCCATCAACAGAATCTTCTTTTATTTTTATACCGATTTTATATTTATACAAAAATTTCGAAAGGAGGGGGGTCCAGGTCATTGCCAATAGGAATGCCACCGTCCCGATTATCCAAATCTTGAGGGCGGCCATGGCGGAGGGAATAGTTGTGATGTCGGCAAGCTGCATAAAATTTATTTCCAATCGTAATTCGCAAAAGTCCAGTCGATCAAGCTGCGCATATCATCCCAGCGGTTGTTGTCATTGAGGAGCACCGCAATGATCTTGTGTTTTTCTGTCGCCGGGTCAGCGGCGGCTAGCATCAATGATTTTCCGGCGTTATAGGTGAAGCCGGTTTTTCCGCCGAGAATGTTCGGAATTTGGCCCAAAAGCATATCTGTATTTTTGAGCATATGCTCGTATTTTCCGTCGCAGGAGCGAACGCTGGTTTCCTCCATCTCCATTATTTTCCAGATCCGGTCGTATTTCATCGAATAGGCGGCGATGCGTGCCAAATCGTACGCTGATGAATAGCAGCCGTCAGCATCGAGCCCGGACGGATTGCAAAAATGCGAATCGCCGAGATTCAGCTCTTTGGCTTTTTTGTTCATCATATCAGCAAAAGCTTCTTGGGACCCTGCGATATGCTTGCCCAGAGCGATCGCGGCATCATTCGCGCTGTCGAGGAGCATCGCCTTCAGCAGGTCGCCGGCGGTGATTTGCTCGCCGTCGTGAAGTCTTTCTGAATCGCAGAGAGTGCTTGTCGGACAGCCGACTTTGGTTCCGTTGGTGGAGATGGCTTCGCTGTCGATAGTCACGACTTCATCAAGATTTTTCACATTTTCCATCGTCAAAACAGCAGTCATTATTTTGGTGAGGGAAGCGATCGGCATATGAGCCCGGCCTTTGTCATAATGCATAATTGTTCCAGAATCCACATCAATGACGACAGATGAACTGGCGGGAACCCTGGTGTCGCGATAGTCCTTCGCCCTTTGAGGGATAAACCCGGATTCTTTGAGAGCTGTATCATTTTTCTTTGTGTCAGCGATGGCTTCTTTGAAGGATTGATTGTTTTTTTCAACTTTGTGGTCGGATGCCCCTTCGACTTTTTCGGCGGCCGGTGCTTGGACGGGCGATTTCAAAAAGAGGCCAGTGACATAAAACTGGGTGGGTAGAAAAAATATTGTCAGCAGAGTGGCAAAAATGCTCATTGTGGATTTATGATACTGTTTCAGGCAGCTTTTCTCCGCCTGAAGAAATCTCGGCGGCGGTTTCGGGCTCACTATCAGCCAATATTTCCTGGATCTTCTCATTTTTGGACAGGTTTTTCCAATCCGGCAATTCTTGTACGCAAGTGACGCCCAGAGTTTTCAAAAAATCAAACGATATTTCATAGAGATATCCGCGAATATCCGCTGTTTCTTTGCGCTCAACGAGACCCTTGATCATGAGACTGCGGAGGACATAGCTGCAATTCACCCCGCGGATCGTTTCAATTTGCCCGCGAGTGATCGGACCGCGATATCCGACGATCGAAAGGACCTCGAGAGCGGAGCGGGAAAGTTCCGATCCTAGCTCGCTGCTCACCAATTGATTCACAAATTCTGAATTGAGCGGATTGGTCGCCAATTGGACCAAGTCTTCCTTTCGAATGATGGAAAACCCCCGCTCTTCTTTTTGGTACTCGCCGTTCAGCCTTTCAATTTCGTCGATGATTTCATTCTTGGAAACACCGCAGATTTTCGCGATTTTTGCCAATTTCATCGGCTCTCCCGAAACAAAGAGAAGGCTTTCAATGGCTGACTTCAATTTTTGAGAATCCATAAATCTTTCTGTTAGCTACACGTGGCTTGTTTCAGCTTTCAATATCTTTATATCTTCGAACAAGCTGTTTTGCTCGACGTCGATCAGCCTCTGCTTCACCATTTCAAGCATCGCGAGAAAGGCCACGATGATTTCAACCTTGTCTTTTGCGGAACTGCTGAGTGCCTGAAAACTGGTTTCCACTCTTTGCGTGAGAGATTTTTTCAGTTCCTCGATCTTTTCTTCGAGCGTGACAATTTCTCTCACGGATTCCTCGGGTATTTTTTCCGGCAAAACTATTTCCGAAACTACTTTGAGAAAGGCCTTTTTGAGGTCAAAAATATTCACATTTTTCGGCGCCGAATAAGCGGCCGCAACGCCCAAAAGATAATCCCGCGAGAAAGAAAAATCTCCCTTTTTCCTCATTTCTCCGATTTTTTCGGCGGCGTTTTTGAATTTCTGGTATTCCTTGAGTTGCTGTTCCAGATCGACAATTTCTTTCTCTTCTTCGGCCGTTATCTCAAGAGTTGGCAGGATACTTTGGGATTTGATGAGAATGATTCTGGAAGCAATATTAACAAATTCGGCCAGGTTTTCCAAGCTAATTCCTTCATTGGCGCGGATATATTCAAGATAGTCGTCGGCCACTTTGGCGAGATTGAGACGCGTAATATCCAATTTTTGCTCTTCAATAAGCCTTAGGAGCAAATCAAGAGGGCCTTCGAATTTTTCGAGTTGAACGCTAAACATTGTCCAGTGGTTATAAAAAAATCGTACCACAAATGGCACGAAAAAACAACTAACAAATCCCTCTCCAATACTCCCTTATCAATAGGGTTTTTTCAGCGTCTGGCGGGAGGTGAAATCCGACTCGAAGCCAAGTTTTTGGCTGCCAAAATACCTGTCAGGACGCCGATTGAGATTAATGGAAAAACGAAGCGGATATGCAGGAAATATATGACGGGAGTCGCGATCGCGAGGCCGACTATATACGCCATCGGGCGGACACTCCGAAAAAAATTGATGATATCCACATCGCGACAATCGATTCTTTTATAAAAATAGGAATCGCGCAATATTTCAATGAGACTGGCCCCGATGCGGGTGGAGAACAAAACCAAGGCCCACAGAAGCACGTTTTTTGAGGAAATAAAAAATATTGCAAAAGTCGAAAGGGCCATGATAAAAAGCGAAAAAATGATCATATCCCGTTCTTCGAATTTTTTGTCGGCGAGATACCCGGCCGGATATTGAAGAAGGACGAACGGCAGGAGCATCACCGTGAAGATCTGGCCGATCTGGGCCCAAGAAAATCCAAGCTCAAGGAGATAGAGCGGCGTATAGATGATCATGAGGGCATAAAAAAACTCAAGAAGGAAAGAGACATAATATATGCGCAAAACATTTTTGCGGCCGGACAATTTTCGCAAAAGACTCATGAAGTCTACCCCCTCGATTCGACTTGAGTCGATATTTCTTAGCTTGAAAAAACAAATCAGCCAAACGACGAGAATAAGCACGGCAGCGACCAGGAAAACTGGCTGAAAACCATATTTATTCAAGATTAATCCGGCGAAAAATGGCGCAATGAGATATCCGGCGTTCATGATGGTGAGATACGCTCCGCGGATGCGGCCGGTCTTGTGGTCTCGCGAGCAGGCTTCCAGCAGGATGTCGATATCGATCCAGGAAAGGACGGTGAGGATCATATAACCCATCAAAAAGCAGACGCCGATTTTTCCGACGGGCAACTTGGCGAGCACCAGAAGAAAAATCGCCTTCGCCAAAAAATCCGCCAAAAAAACTTTTTTCTTCCCGAATTTTCTCACCAAATAGTGCCAATTGAAGATCAGAACGAGCGTGATTGCGTACGCAGCAATAAAAAAAACCGTCACATTGTCGCTGTGCGCGGCGGTTTTGAAGTAGTCTGACTCGAGATAGAGAATCAGCGCGGCCGAAATGCCGAAGATAAAAGAAGATATGTCCAGCGTCCGAATGGCCGGATTGTTGAGTTTTTCTTTGTGTTTTGGTTTCATTTTTAGGGTGTAAGGCGCTTTACATCGCGTGGAAACAGAATCGCTTCCTTGATGCTTTTGAGGCCGAGTATTTTTTGGACGATTCGTTCGCTTCCCAAACCCCATCCGCCGTGAGGAGGCATTCCATACCGGAAAATTTCGAGATAATTTTTGAAGTCGTCGGGATTGAGTTTTTTCTTCTTCATGTTTTCAACCAGCTGGCTATAGTCGTGGATTCTCTGTCCGCCGGAAGCGATCTCCACACCGCGAAACAGCAAGTCAAATCCCAAAGTTTCTTTCGGATTTTTCGGATCGGGCATGATGTACATCGGGCGGATCGTCCAGGGATAGTTGGTGAGGAATACAAAATCACTCCCCTTTTCTTTTTTGGCCCATTGGCAGATCAGTCTTTCTCCCTCGGGATCGATGTCGTTTCCCTCCATTTCTTTTCCGAATTCTTTTTTGAGTATCTCCAGCGCTTCGGAAAATCGTATTCTGGGAAATTTGTCGGCAATTTCAATATTTGCATTGTATTTCTCCAGCTCCTTCAGGCAGCTTTCTTTCACATTTTGCAAGATATACTTCATTGTCGCTTCCAGCGCGTCCATCACGTCCTCCGGCCCGTCAATGAATCCCATTTCAGCATCCAATCCCACATATTCATTGACATGCCGGCTCGTGAAGTGGGGTTCGGCGCGAAATACGGACCCGATCTCAAAAACGCGCTCAAAAGCGCCAACGCCGGCCTGTTTATAAAACTGCGGGCTTTGGGCAAGATAAGCCTCCCCTTCGAAGTATTTCACTTTGAAAAATTCGGCGCCGCCTTCGGTGCAGGCAGAAAGAAGTTTCGGCGTTTTGACTTCCAAAAAATTTTGCGAGCGTAAATAATCTGCATAGCTTTTGAGAACTTCGCCATAAACTTTGAAAATTGCACCAACTTTCTCATTGCGAATCGAAAGATTGCGATAATCGAGGAGTGTTTCAATGTGAAGATTCATTTCTTCGGCAGAAATATCGATTGGCAGCTCCTGCGCCTCGGACAAAACTTCAAATTCCAAGATTTCCATTTCAACCCTGCCTGTGCTTTGGTCCGGATTAACCAATTTCTCGGGCCTGGCTTTTATTTTTCCGGTGAAATTCACTACCCATTGCGGCCGAACTTTTTTTGTTTCCTCATAATTTTTCGTATCTGGCGTGATGACGCATTGCAAAACGCCTGACCGGTCGCGCAGGTCGACAAAAATGATCTTCCCGTGATCGCGGCGGGTTTTCACCCAGCCGGAAATTTTCACGGTCTGGTCGATATTGTTTACTGTGTCTGCAATGATAGTCCGTTGCATATTGCCTTTCAAAGCCAAGCTTTTTCCTTGTCGGCTGACACCTCCAATTCCTCAAAGCTCGGCTTTTCTGTTATTTAGTAAGTTCTTTCACTTTTTCTGCCACTTCGCCCGGGGTGACCTTGGTTTTAATATAATACTCATTTGCACCAAGGGCGAGCGCTTGCTGGACTTCGCTGTCGAGCGCCGAGTTGGAAAGGATGATGATCGGCGTATTTTTTGATTTTTCGGTGGCGCGCAATTCCTTGACTGCTTCAAGTCCGTTCATCTCGGGCATCATCATATCGAGCAAAACGCAATCAAATCCTCCCCCTTCTGCTTCTTTGATCCCCCATTTCCCATTTTTGGCTGATACGACTTCAAATCCCTCCTGCTTCAGCTTTTCGCCGAACATCTCGATGAAAACGTCTTCATCTTCGATTATCAAAACTTTTCGGTTGTTGGGCTCTTTCGCGGCGGGCATTTTTTGAGCGGCAGGCGAGAAATGCGGTTTCAGAGACGGATTAGCTTGTTGTTCGGGAACAGTAGGTGCTCCGCCGACAATTTTTTTCACTTCTTCGACCAATTGGCTCGGCGTGAAGCTCGATTTCGTGAGAAAACCCTTGGCCCCGAGACTCGTCGCCCGGTCTATGTCCTCTTTGGCGCTCAAATTGCTGAAAATATAGACCGGAATGGAACGGCTGGCGTCGCTTTTTGAAAGTGCCTGCAAGATTTCGTATCCATCCATATCCGGAAGAACAATGTCGAGGAGAACCATATCCGGCTGGAAATTTTCAACTTCGATTTGAACCGCTTTGCCGCTGGTCACCAATTTCATCTCAAAACCGGCGTCTGCAAATTTATTGTTGTATATTTCTCCGAGCATCGGATCATCCTCAACGACGACTATTTTTGCCATATAATTTGATTAAATCAGCTTATTTCGCTTTTATACTACACTAAAATATGCGCTTTGTAAATTATCGCCCGATACCTCGATAGATGATTCCGAGCTCTTGAATCTTGTCCTTATTCAGACAGTTCTTTCCATCAATCACGACGCTGATATTTTTGCTTTTCAATGTTTCTGGAAGCATTTCTTTAAAATCTCTGTGGTCGGCTGCGATGATGATTGCATCAACGCTTTCAAGCAGCTCGTCCAAGTTGGAAGCCGTTGATTTGTCCAATACGTAGGGGTCATAGGTGTGCACTTGCGCTTTGTGAGCTTTCAGCAATTCGATGATTTTCAAAGCCGGACTTTCTCGCAAATCACCGACATTCGCTTTGTACGAAAGGCCCAATACGCCTATAGTTGTTTTTTTGAATGGCTTTTCGATTTCATTGAGGGCATCCTGCATCAACTCGACCGTATATGCCGGCATACTGTTGTTGATAGCTCGGGCACTCCGCAAGAATTTGTGGTCAAAACCGTTTTCCTTGGCTCTTTCGATGAGATAATACGGATCAACCGGAATGCAGTGGCCCCCGACTCCGCAAGCCGGCCAATGCGGCATGAAGGAAAAAGGTTTGGTGGAAGCGCCGCGAATGACATTCACAATGTCGATCCCCATCAGATTGAAAGATTTTGCCAATTCGTTCACGAAAGCGATATTCACGTCCCGGAATGAATTTTCCACGATTTTCGCGGCTTCTGCTTCCCGGATCGTCTTCATCGGCATGATTGTCGATTCAAGAATGCTTTCATAGAATTTCACCGAGCGCTCAAGTCCTTTTTTATCAAATGAACCAACGACACGGGGAATATTTGAGACGTTCCATTTCGGATCCCCCGGATTGATCCTCTCTGGACAATGAGAAATAAAAACGGTCTCGCCGATTTTCCAGCCCGCTTTTTCAAATATGGGCTTCACAACTTCTTCGCAGACTCCCGGATTGATCGTTGATTCAATCACCACCAACGCACCGCTCTTCATATTCTTCGCAACGGATCGGGAAGCCGCTTCCACAAAACCCAGATCGGGATAATATTTCTCATCAACGGGCGTTGGAACGGCGATGATGAAGACATCGCATTGAGCAAGTTCTTTTTCTTCGCGAACGATATTGAGCTTCACGCTGGGCAAAATCGCGTCGAGATATTTTTCCTCGACAATATTTTCACCTTTTTCAATTCTCTCAAGTTTATTTTCATCTTTGTCGTATCCAAAAACTTCATAACCCTTTGTCGCAGCCAAAACTGCGAGCGGAAACCCGACATACCCTAGGCCGATCACGCAGACCTTTTCGTTCTTCTTTTCCATAAAATAGTGTGATTAAGATGCGATTATTACTAAAAAATCGTATCACAAAAGACACGAAAAGGCAAAAAATACTTGATACTTGATGCAAAAGTTAGCCTATCGGCAGTTCCAATATAAATCTGCTTCCCTTGTTTTTCCCGTCGGATTCTGCGAAAATGCGACCTTTGTGTTCGGCGACGATTTTCTTTCCGATGTACATCCCGAGGCCTGTCCCGTCGGTGTGATAGCGGGCCACTTGCTTTCCGCGCTGGAATTTTTCGAAAATCATATTGATTTCCTCATCGTCCATCCCGATTCCCGTGTCGGAAACGATCACGCGGACGAATTCTTTGTGATCCTTGTGTTCCGTGTCCCACGCCGTGCTTTTGTCGAGCTTCACCGTGATTCCGCCCTTTTGCGTATATTTAATGGCGTTGTCGACCATATTCGAAATCACTTCCTTGATCTTCGTAATGTCAATTTTGATTTTCGGCATCGGAATTGCCGGTTTTTCCCAAGTCAGATAGAGATTCTTGGCTTTGGCGGAAAGTTCAAGCGTATTCACTGCTTCCTGGACCAGATCTTCAATCTGCGCCTCCTGGAAATCAAATTCCATCCTCCCCGCTTCAATGCGCGAGATATTGAGCAAATCTTCAACCAACTGGATGAGTCGTTCGTTCGAGATATATATCTTCTCCAGTGCCCCTCTCTGCGAATCCGGCACTTCACCATACGTTCCCTCAAGAAGAAGCGACCCAAAGCCCTTGATCGACGTCAGCGGCGTCCTCAGCTGATGGGACGCGATGGAAATGAACTCCGACTTGGCTTTATCGAGCTGATGAAGCTTGTCATTGGCAACCGATAATTCATTCGATAAACTCTCAAGCTCTTCCTTGCGTAGAACTTCAAGTTTCACAGATCTGACCAGCATCCAACCAAAGAATATCGAAAGAAGTAGCGTTATCCCGATTAAAATGTTATTCGTTGTGGTATCAGCAAACAAAAATTCGGATCCAATAAGAATAACAAGCCCTACTACGATAGCTTGAGCGGCGAGGAGTTTGATGTGAAATAAGCTGTATCTGGTAATCGCATATATAACAAGCCCGATAAAAAGCAACATTCCATAGGGTACAGCCAGTGCGACCCATCCTGCATCTCCGCCACTGTATGATTCAGAAAAAAAATACAAACGGTTGACAACTACAATCCAAGTTATCAAAAAGATAATTGAACCCATAATAATCTTGAGCTGGTTTTTCGTGTTTGAAAGTACTTCTTTTGATCGGTAATTTCTATATAATACAATGACCGACCAGAAAGCATAGAAAAAAGCCAAAAAATAAACGTACCAATACAGTATGCCTGATTCGGTTGTGCAATTGTCCGCCCGGCTCATGTATAAGTTATAATTGGAAAGAGAGAGGGCGATTACTGGGAGGAACGGTAAAAAGAATAAGATTTTTTTAGAGAATGACAAATTCTTTCCAGTAAGCGCATAAACGAAGAATAGGAAAAATAGAATGGAGAATATAAGGAAAATTGAAAGTCTGCCTAAGAATAAGTTGAACTTGATATCTTCAACGAACCATTGAGTATATTCGTTTGCTGCCCAAAGAGTAAAGATGAAAATAAAGAGAAAGAAGTTTTTATTTACAGGTTTTTTGGGGCCTTGGAAAAAGATAAAAATACCTGCTATTATACTTAGAGTGATTATTGGAAGATATGCATAATATACTAAAGACGGTGTTTCGAAAGCGCAATTCATTTATTTTTGTATATATTTTTCTCTAATTAATAAACTAGCAAAAATGCGTTATCTTAGCAAACTTGTCAGTGTGGCAAAATACATGGCGAGCTCAGGATATCTCATCAGGAAATTGCATTTGACGGACGAAGTAGCCATAGGAAGCAGACAATCTAAGAAATACAAACCATCGAAGCGCGGGAAAAAACTTATTGCGCTCGCCGAAAAAGTTGAAATAGAGAAAATTATTAGGCGCAGTGATCCTCTTTTTTTTCAAGTATCCAGGCTATATTTTAATAATCTTCACGAAGGTTTATCTAGGTACGCAAAAGAATTCAGCTACGGCGAATTTGAGAAAATATTGACTAACGCCGATTATATAAAGTTAATTGCATTTAACTGCCGGAAACACCCAGTTGGTGTCCTGATTATGACAAAGAATTCAAAATTATTATCAAGCGATATTTGGTTAGACTGGAAATATATTGAAGACTGCATCACAAGCAAGGAAAAAATGAAAAAATATTGGGTAAGTCAATCATTTGTTGATAAGAAAGAAAGAAATGGGAAAATATTCAGCTCGCTAATTGTGAAAGCAATCCAATTTTGTGAAAAAGAAAACGCTATGGTTTTTTTTGATTGGGCAGTCGAAAATACGCCGTACTTGCCAATGCTCGTGAAATCCCTTGGCAATGAGATTGGAATAAAACTGGAGGGAAGAAATATAAGCTGTGAGGTATGTTCCGTTTATTGGCCTAAAAACAAATAGACGGATTATTTTCTAATTTAATGACTTTACTTTCTCCATTATTCCGAGATGCAAATTTTCCAATCCATTCTGCTTTCGTAGATCGCGTGAATTGATTATTTGACCAAAGGTGACCCCTAAATGCCACAGCCTGGCTTTTTTATTTTCCTTAAAATTTTCGGAAGTGATCTTTACGGGTAAAATATTGATATTTTTGTGTTCGCAAATATAGCCGATTCCCTTTTTCAGAGGAACCTTCTGTCCTTTCTTGACCGTCTGGCCTTCCGGAAAAAATATTAGCGAGTAACTATTATCAATCACATTGAATGTGCTTTCAAGACTTCGGGTTAAATCGCCCTTTCCTTCAATTTTATAACAACCTATCAAACGGCTGGTCGGACCCAGCCACCAACTATCAGCATATATTTTGTGAAGCGGGAAGCGCCATGGATTTGCTGCAATAAAATTTTTCCAGCCGAGCGCGGACAGAATTAGAAAAGGATCAAGCCTGGAAACATGATTGGAAACTACAATAAAAGGCTTTTTTATCTTAATTATTCCGACATTTTTCACTTTTACACATAAAATATATTTCAGCCAGTAAGCGAAAAAAGCGAAAGCGAGAATTTGGAAAATATTTTTTATTTTTGATGTTTTTTCTGCAGGCATCTGATATTTCTTCAAAACAATTCTTTGAAACCGAATTTAGCGATTAGTATTATGAGGGCGGTCCGCAATGTCCAATAAAAGTTCCCGAAAATGGTGCTACTGAGAAAAATTACCCACTCTTTTTTCCGGAGGCCGCTAAACTTTTCCCTCCTCAAAAAAACGGTCGTTGTGAATGGATCAGTATACATACTCAATACAAAAAAAGCAGCGAGTCCTCCTTTGTGATGAGCCCATTGGACCAAGCGAAATATCTGATGAAACGGCCACCACAAGATTTGAGCAAAGATTGATTTTTTCCTTATGCGCTCAAGAAAATCTGGCCCAAAGTTGGTCTCTTTCAGGAGCTCTATACCCAGCCAATCAGTCTTTGACCAATCATAAAAAAGGAGAATCGAATAATTTAGCGCTAGAGATAAAGCGATCATTATGAGTCCTCCGGTGAGCAAACCAAAAATAGCGACCACTGGAATATATATCCAATAATTGAATATATGGGCAATCGTCTCGCCAAAAGTATGACCAACTGCCAGAGTTGCAGCCCTTTTCTTATTACCTGCAATTGTTTTTTTTATTTTTTCAAGCGAGCCTTCCATAAATCAAGTATATCACAAAATTCAGTACATTATTACAAATTACAGCAGATTTTTCAAATATTTCATAGATAAAAGAGGCCTTGTATAAGCCATTTTATTAAAAACAATGAATTTTAGATATTTTTTTTGAAAGCCGTGTCCTTTATTTTTCGTGGATATTGCACGATGGGTAGCGTGTTCCTCTGTTTATGACGTTCACTTCGACATCCGCCAAATCGAAAGATTCTTTGAAGTAGGAAAGAACCAATTCTTGATCAAACCCATCTGCATTGCAAGTATATACATCGGCGCTGACAAAGCATCTTTTCGGGAAAGTATGGATGCTGATGTGGCTTTCGGCGATCACCACGAAGCCGCTCCAGCCGCCCGGGTCATTCGTGTGCCCTTCTTCAGCCCAATAGACTTCAGGTCCCCCGAGAATATGGGTTCCAATTTTTTCCGGCAGCTGGGCCAGGCATCTCAAAACCAGCGCCTTGTCATTGAGCTTTTGCTGATTTCCACCATACCCGTCAATCGTCAGATGAATCCCAAAATGATATGTTTTATCGCTCATAGGTTTTTTCAAGTGAAAGTCAATCCCCCCCATCTGCCGCTATTGTAGCATAAACCAGGAAGAAAAAATTCATTTCACTTTTGCAAAAATATGCGCATCAATGAATCTATTCCGTTTCTTGGCTTCCTTTATTGCGATGCCTTCAAATTTGAAACCGTTTTTTTCAAGAACGCGCATCGAACCCTTGTTGAATGAATAGACCTTCGCGTATATACGACGTAAGTTCAATTTTTTAAAACCAAAATCAACAACTTTATTGACGGCATCAGACATCACTCCACCGCCCCAATATTTTTTGCCCAACCAATAACCTAGTTCCGCTTTGTGGCCGCGAACTATTTTGTGAAGACCAATTGATCCCACGGCTTCACCGTCGATCTCAATTGCGAAGACAATTTCAGCAGGTTCTTTTTGGCGATAATCGCCTGCCTTTGTTTTGAGCCAGTCTTTTGCATCCTTGAGAGAATACGGATATGGTAGATTGGATAAATTTCGAATAATTGCTTTGTCATTTACGTGAAACGCGACGGATTTTGCATCGCTCATCCGAAACGGGCGCAAGATGAATTTTTTGTTTTTGATCGGCTTGAGCATAGCTTAAATATAGCAAATTTCTCTCTTGAATTCAATTCTTTTTCTGAAATAAAATTTGGGAGGGGATGTAAAATATAGATATGAATGAAGAAAGGGGGTGAGAAAAATATGGACAATAACCAACAAGTTAGGACAGCCGGTTGGATAAACGTCATTCTGGGAATCTGGTTGATCGCTTCGCCATTTCTGCTTGGCTTCACCGGAACTGCCTTGAGCCGGAACAATGTGATATTCGGAATAATCATCGCCGTGCTTTCTTTGTTCGAAGTATCCGCGCCGGAGGAATCGGCGTGGGCGGGTTGGCTCAATGCTCTGTTTGGAATCTGGATACTTATTTCTCCGTTTGTCCTCGGATTCACCGGAATGGGCGCTCTGTGGAACGGAATCATCGCCGGAATCATTGTCGCAGTGCTGGCTATCTGGGGGGCTACCTCATCCTCATCCACTTCCGAACATCCACGGGCTGTCTAATGGGGGGAACGCAAAAAGCTCTTTTGAAAGAGCTTTTTGTTTTGAAAATAATCCTTATTTTATTTTCTGTTCCAACTTATCAATCGCGACGATCTCGCTTTCTTTTTCGCTTCTCTTTTTCACTTCCACTCCCCCGCTTGCGAGAGATTTTTCGCTTATGACGGCGCGCCACGGGATGCCGATCAGGTCGGCGTCGGCGAATTTTTGTCCGGCGCTCGCGTCTTCGCGGTCATCAAAGAGAACTTCGATATTATTTTTTTCGAGATCATTATATATTTTTTCCGCTTCGGTATTCTTGCCAAGACTGATCAAATGCACTCGAAACGGCGCGACGGACTCCGGCCAGATGATCCCGTTTTCGTCATTGTTTAGTTCGACAATTGACCCCATCAACCTCGAAGGACTCATTCCATAAGATCCCATATATGCCATTTCGTCTTCACCCTTTTCGTTCTTATACTTCAAGTCAAAAGCTTCGGAATATTTTAATCCAAGTGAATAGATATCGCCGACTTCTATGGATTTCTTTTTTACCAGATTCTCTTTCTTTATGTTTAGGCCAAAATCTTTTAGAATATCGTCATTGAAATCCTGCTTGTTGATAGCTAATTTCTTTTTTTCGTCAATTATATAGATTTCATCTTCTCCCGCTTCTGAAAGTGTTTGGAATTCGTATGAATATTTTGAAAACGATCCGCCGGAAGAAATCGTGATATAAGTTCTTTCTTTCATTCCCATCCTGCTGAAAGTTTGCATATAAACGTCTTTCATTTTTTCATAGAATTTTTCGTGATCCTCTTGGCTTCTCGAAAATGAATACAAATCCTTCATCAGAAATTCCCTTCCTCGCATCAGGCCTGATTTCGCCCGCTCTTCATTTCGAAATTTAGTTTGAATTTGATATGCATATATAGGCAAATCTTTATACGAAAAAATAAAATTTTTCATTATTTTTGCAAGTGGTTCTTCATGCGTGAATCCGAGACCCAATTCTGAATCATTTTTGAGCTTAGTCTTGAACCAGTTGTCCACCACATCATCGCTCCATCGTCCGGTCTTTTCCCAGGTACTTTTGTCCTGAAGTGCCGTCAGAAATATTTCTTGTCCACCGGCGACGTTCATTTCTTCGCGGATAATATTACATATTTTATTTAAAACACGAAGACCTAAGGGAAGATAAGAGTATACCCCTGCCATTTCTTTATTCACGAATCCCCCGCGAATCAATAGTTTCGCGTTTGTGCTGACTTCATCCTTGGGTGCGTTTTTTTGAGTTTTTGTGAAAAGTTGGGATTGCTTCATATACGCTAAATATAATAAAAAAATGGCGCGATGTCAAAAAAAGGGACCCTTTTACTTCAAGAGTCCCGTCGGGCTATTCGATTACTTTGCCTGGAATTCCAATTGGCGCATTGGAATTTCGAGATAACTGCCACGTATTGACCTGCCAACAATATCGCCGCACCGATATGGACAAACGTTGCTCGGATTAGACACCATATCTCGGACGATGTCAAAATATTCCTCTCTCTTGATTTCTCGGCCGAACATTGGCAAGGCGTAGCTCACTGTTTCAACAACGGTTTTTTGCGGAAAATCCTCCGGAAAGCAAATTCTCAAGGAATGCAATTTTTCGCCTCGAAAAACACATTCTATTTCAAAAAGGCAATCGATGCGCTGCAATACCCTCATCAGTGAACCGTCGTCGAGCCGACGGTCCGGTAGCTCATGAAAACCAACCTTTTGAAGTGTGTTTTTGAATTTAGCGAAGTCTGATCTGTTGGCCAATACACCATCCGGCAAAAATAAGACCACCAAAAAAATCACCAAACCGAGTCTTGCTTTCATGTTTGCCTCCTATGCGGCAATTTTTTGTAAATTTCCTTTATTATCCACTCCGGAGTCGAGGCTCCAGCGGATATTGCTATTGTTTTTATATCATCAAACCAAGATTTTTTCAATTGTTTGGCGTTTTCAATGAAATATGTTCTCTTGTTGAGAGATTTGGCGATATTGCACAGCATCCTTGAATTGGCGCTGTCTTTCCCGCCGATCACGATCACCGCGTCATTGCTCTTGGCGAGAATTCGCACCTCTTTCTGGCGATCATCTGTCGATGGGCAGATTGTGTTGATATAGGTGAAATTTTTGAGATTTTTTTGAAGATACGCGATTATTTTTTTGAATTCTTCGACATTCTGCGTCGTTTGAGAAATAAGGCAATATTTCTTTTTGTTGTTCAGCTTTATTTTTTTTACTTCCTCTAGGCTGCCGACTATTTTGGCCTTTTTGCCCGACCATTCAAATATACTTTTCACTTCCTTGTGATTTTTGTCACCAAAAACAAAAACAACGCATTTTTTGTCTGCAAAATTTTTGGCCAGCCTTTGCGCTTTCATCACCTTGGGACAAGTCGTGTCGATGATTTTAAGTCCCTTCTCGCTTGCTTTCTCATAGAAACCCGGCCCGACACCGTGGGCAGTGAAAATGACAGTCCCTTCTTTGACATCAGCGAGTGATTTTATTTCTTTTATCCCGCGTTTGCGAAGATCTGCACAAACATCATTGTTGTGGACGAGTTTTCCAAGGATATAAACATCGTCGCAATCTTTTGAATTCACACACGTCAAGTCGTAGGCGCGCTTCACGCCGAAACAAAAACCGGAATGCTTCCCAATGGTGATTTTCATATTTTTAAGGTTTAGCCTTAAAAATTATTTTATGCCTCCAACTCTTCCGACTTTTCTCAAAAATTCTCCGTATTTTTTCAAGTTTGTCTTAGTCTTCAGTTTGATCGTATCAATTTCGGCGCCAAGCGAAAGACCTTGTTTTGTTTTGTACTTTCTGATTTCATCGATGGCTTTGATCGCGCTTTCAAAATCCGAGGTATTGGGCGCTTTTTTCAGCTTGATTTCCTCCGGCCATTCCGAAATATGGATGCTTTTCACTTTTTCGAAATGCTTAAACCAAGTCTGGAAAATTTCTTCCGTCACAAACGGCATGATCGGCGCATAGAGTTTCACGATATTGAAAAATACGGTCGCAATTGTTTTCTCCCCCGTCTTTTTCGATTTTGCGTCATCGCCAAAGAAACGATATTTCACAAACTCGACATAGTAGTCGGCAAATTTCGACCAGAAAAATGCGTCAATTTCTTCTTTGGCTTTCGCATAAGCATAATTTTCAAAGGCCTTTGTCGTTTTGGCGATGGTTTTGTTGAGCTCATCGACAATCCATGCATCTGCCGGTTCAATCGCGTCCGCAGACTTCAGTAATTCTGCCTTTTTCACATTCATCGACATAAACCGCGCCGCGTTCCAAAGTTTGGTTGTTGTCTTGCGACCCATTTGAATTTCATCTTCCGAGTAGTTTATATTCTGACCCAAGCTTCTCCCCGCGGACCAATATCGCAAGGCATCTGCACCATATTTTTCAAGGATAACTTGCGGCGCGACAACGTTGCCTATACTTTTGGACATTTTTCTGCCATGTTCATCGAGTACGTGGCCTGAAATCATCGCATCTTTCCATGGTATTTTTTCGAAATGATACTGCGATCGAACAACTGTATAGAAAAGCCAGGTTGAGATGATGTCGTGAGCCTGCGGCCGAAGATTCATTGGCATCAATTTTTCTGCTTCTTTTTCCGAAAAAAATAGTTGCAATGCCAGCTGAGGGGAAATTGAACTCGTTGCCCAAGTGTCCATCACGTCTTTCTCTGGAATAAACTCAGAGCTACCGCATTTTTCGCATTTTCCCTTTGGTTTGTCGGAAAGAGGATCAACCGGCAGATCTTTCACATCGGCAAGTTTCACTTCGCCGCATTTTTCGCAATACCAAACAGGAAAAGGAATGCCGAAAAACCTTTGCCGTGAAATTGCCCAATCCCAGCCCAAGTTTTTTATCCAGTTTTCATAGCGTGTCCGCATAAAAGCCGGATGCCATTTGATTTTTTTCCCGAGTTCTAAAAATTTCTTCTTTTGATCGAGAATCTTGATGTACCATTGTTCGGAATTCAGAATTTCGATCTCGTTCTTGCAGCGTTCGTGGATGTTGACTGTATGGCTGATTTTCTTTTGACTGATCAACAGCTTTTTCTTTTCGAGATCTTTGATGATCTGCGCGCGCGCTTCTTTGGCGGTCAGACCGGCGTATTTTTTCGCTTGCTCGGTCATTCGGCCGGACTTGTCGAGTGACATGACGAGCGGCAATTTATATTCTTTGAACCACTCGACGTCGGTCGTGTCTCCGAATGTGCAGCACATCACCGCGCCGCTTCCCTTTTCCGGATCAACTTTCTTGTCTGCCAGTATTTCAACTTTGTTTCCAAAAATCGGCACTTGCGCCTTTTGTCCGATCAATTTCTTGTACCTTTTGTCATCAGGATGCACAAAGACTGCCACACAGCTGGAAAGCAGCTCAGGACGGGTTGTGGCAATGATTAAATCATTTTTTTCTGCAAGCTTGAAGACGATATCATTGAACATTGTTTCTGATTCTTTGTCCTCCAGCTCGGCCTGGGCAATCGCGGTTTGGCAATGCGGACACCAAATCACCGGTGCTTCTTGGCGAAATACTTTCTGTTTTTGATAAAGATCTGCGAAAGCTTTCTGGGTGATTCGGCGGCGGGTGTCGTCAATCGTCGAGTAAGTTTTCGAAAAATCGCAGGACATTCCGACCTTTTTCCAGTCATTTATGAAATCTGGAGTAATTTCTTTGAGGGTCTCGTTGCATAGTTTGATGAAATCACTACGTTTCATTTTGTTTGCCCGGACATTTTTCAATTTCTCGACCAATCTTTCTGTCGGCAATCCGTTATCATCCGTTCCGAAAGGGAAAAAAACATTTTCGCCTTTCATTCGGCGATAGTGAGCAATGAAATCTTCATGGGTGTATGAATATGCATGTCCAATGTGCATTTTTCCACTCACCGTCGGCGGCGGCGTATCAATTGTATACAGCTTCCCCTTTTCCTTCTTGTCAAATCGAAAAATTCCTTCTTTTTCCCAGAAGGCCAGCCACTTCGGCTCGGTTTCGGAAGGATTGTAGTGCTTGGAGATTTCGTTCATAAAAAAATTATATTTCCTCCATTTCATGTCGAATCACGTTTTCCTGTCCGTCAAACAGAAAATTCCCTTTGAATTTTTTGCCAGCGAGAAACAAAGGATACCAAATCGGATCGTCGTTCCACATTTCATTCCAGGGAAGATCAATTACATCGAACCATTCTGGCTTCATTTCTTCGGTCTCAATCGGTTCGCCTTCGTATTCGTCTATTGAAAATAAATTGACTTCAATGATTTGTTCCGGAATTTCTTTGAATTCAAAGTATAATACTCCCCGTTTTTCAAATTTTGTCGGCGTGAGGCCGCATTCTTCCTGCATTTCCCGGATCATACTTTCTTCAATCGTTTCGTCCGCGTTCACTTTCCCGCCGTACCCATTCCAACGCCCTTCTCCAAATCCACGCTTTTTCATCCCTAGTAGTATCTTCGGATGTTTGTACACAAGACAGAGAGTCGTGATTTTGGTGGGGGTTGGATGATTCATATTCAATTCTAATTCTTGCAACCTGTGCAGGAGGAGGGTTGTACCCTGCTTCGCATATTGACGATTCGCGTCAACGTGAGGTTCAAGTTACAAACTTGAACCTGCGCTACTTTCGCACTTTCACTTTCAAATCTTTTTCCAATTTTTCAATGATTTTTTTCATCACTCCGTCGATTTCTTCCGACGTCAAAGTTTTTTCACGCGATCCGATTTCGATGCGCAGGGCCATGCTCTTTTCGCCTCCCTTTTCAAAAATGTCGAAGAGCTCAACAGCGAGCACAAGTTTTCCGCCGGCTTCAGCAATTTTCTTTTCAATATCTGCATACTTGATACTTTCACCGACAAACATCGAAATATCGCGCTTAACCGAAGGGAATCGATTGATCGACTCGTATGTTTGGCTGAAGCTACCAATTTCCATTAATTTATCAACTCCAATCTCAAATACTGATATTCTTTGCTTTATTCCATAACTCGCAAGTACTTTCGGACCAACTTCTCCAAGCTTACCTACTTCTTTTCCGTCAACCAAGATTGAAGAAGTTCGCGTCGGGTGCCAAAATTTCTCTTGCTTTGCAGCTTTAAATTCTAATCCCAAAAAACCTAGCGCTGCAAACAATGCTTCGATTTTCCCTTTTAATTCAAAATAAGGCTTTTCATTATCAATCGTGTTAATAGTATAAATTTCTTTGTGTACAAAAGCCCCATCTAAAACAATTTTTTCGACGGAATTATTCTTCTCTTCGTAATATTTGTGGCCGATCTCAAAAATGGAAAATTTATTAAAATTTTTGATATTCAGTTTAACATTTTTTAGGATTCCTGGTATCAGACTTGTCCGCATATATTGCTGATCCGGGTTCATCGGATTCGCGACTTCAAAATGCTCGTCAATGTTCAAATTGCATTTTTCGATGTCTTCTTTTGAATAGAAGGAATAATTCAGCATTTCAGAGAACCCAAGGGTGGTCATTGCATCGCGCAGCTTGTCCTCGAATATTCTTTGAACATTTTCAACCGGCGATGACAATTCAACCGTCGGCAGTTTGGCGGGTATATTTTCGTATCCATATATCCGGCCGATTTCTTCGACGAGATCCTCTTGCGTTTTGAGATCAAGGCGGATCGTCGGAATTTCGCAATTCAATACATCTTTCGAAATTTTCACGCCAAGACCGAGATTTTCGAGAATGTTTTTTATCTTTGGAACCGGAACCTTTTCACCCAAAAGACTGTTGACATAATCGACGTATAATTTTATTTGCCACGGCTTTATTTTCTTGGGATAAATATCTGCGAGTGTTTGTATGTTCACATTCTTTCCGCCGAATTGCATGATGAGCTTGATCGCCCGCGCCGCCGCGGTTTCCGCGAGATTCGGGTCAATATCCCGCTCAAAGCGATACGAAGATTCTGTGCTCAAGCCGTGTTCGATTCGCGTTTTTCGGATATTCACCGGTTCAAAATTGGCTGATTCAAGAATTATATTAGTGGTTTTGTCTGTTATACTGGAACCTATCCCCCCCATCACGCCCGCCAGAGCCAATGGATTTTTTTCCATCTGCAATCAGCAGATTATTTTCCGATAATTTCAACTCACTCGCATCCAATAGTTTCAATTTTTCGCCTTTTTTCGCTCGCCTAACGACAATGTTGACCTTTGATCCTTGCTCTTTGATCATTGACGAATCAAAGGCGTGCAAAGGCTGGCCCAGCTCAAGCATGACATAGTTCGTGATATCAACAATATTGTTGATCGGGCGGATTCCGCAAACTTTGAGACGTGATTGCATCCATTGCGGTGATGGTTTGACCTCAATTCCGTCAATCAGTGCACCGATATATCTCCTACAGAGATTTATGTCCTTGATTTCAACGCACAACGATTTCCTAAGGTTAAACCTTAGGACGCTCCTAAGGTTTAACCTTAGGAAAATAAATTTCCGCCTCTCATTCACGCAAATCTCCCGCGCCATTCCAACGTGCGAAAGCGCATCGTGCCCGCGATTGGCCAGTACATCGAGCTGAATTTGCCAATCATTGAATTTCAAATATTCACCAAAATTTTCTCCGATCTTCGCAGTATTTTTCAAAATCATGATTCCTTCGTGATCCTCGCCGATTCCCAAGTCCTGTTCGGAACAGAGCATCCCTTTCGATTTCACGCCTCGAATTTCCGTATCTTTGATTTCAACTCCGGAAAGCAATTTCGCGCCCTCAAGCGCAAGTGGCACTTTTTGTCCGATGGCTATATTCGTCGCGCCGCAAACAATATCCAGTGTTTTTGCGCCGAGATTCACTTTCGCAATTTGCAGACGATCTGCATTGGGATGTTTCTTGATCGCTTTGATTTGGGCAACAATCACGTTTTCCAGTCCGGTGCCGGCTTTCTGAATATCTTCGAGCTCGAAAGAATGCATCGTCAAAAGATCCGCCAACTTCTCAGGCGACAATTTCGTTCCGGAAAGTTCTTTCAACCAATTGTAACTATATTTCATGAATTTATATTTTTAAGGTTTAGCCTTAAAAATTTAGAATTGCTTTACAAATCTCAAATCTCCGCCGTGGAAAAGCCGGATATCGTCGATTTTGTATTTCATCATCGCCAAGCGCTCCAATCCAAATCCCCAGGCAAATCCTTGATACTTGTTTCTGGAATATCCCGCAGCCACGAAAACATTTTGATTGACCATTCCGGCGCCGCCGATCTCGAGCCATCCGCTTCCTTTGCATGACTTGCAGCCTTTTCCGGCGCAGACAGTGCAACTGATATCAAACTCAAAACTCGGCTCAGTGAAAGGAAAGAAACTGGGTCGTATTCTCACGTCGATATTCATCTCAAAAAAAGCGCTGAAAAACTGTTTGGCTATGCTCTTGAAATTGCCGACATTGATGCTGTCACCGACCATCAGAGCTTCAAATTGGTGGAAAGTATGCTCGTGTGTTGCGTCCGTTGCTTCGTGACGGAAACATTTTCCAGGCGCGATGATGCGAAATGGCGGTTTGTGCTTTTGCATATATCGGATTTGCACCGGGGACGTATGCGGACGCAAAGCGAGTTTCCCTTTCGATTTTTCCGGTGACTTGATCCAAAAAGTATCCCATGAATCGCGCGCCGGATGGTTTTCCGGGATGTTTAACGCATCAAAATTGTACCATTCCGTCTCGATTTCGGGCCCGTCTGCAATTTCAAATCCCATTGAAGAAAATATTTTTTCAATATCGCGCTGGACCAATGTGATTGGATTCAGATGACCAAGCTCCACTTTTTCTCCAGGAAGAGTCGCGTCGATTTTTTCTGTTTCCCAATCGATACGTGCAGAAAATTCGTGTTTCTGCGCGGCGAGCATATTTTCCATTTCATGCCTTGTCTCATTTGCCAGCGGCCCGATGACCTTCCTTTCGCTTTCGCCCAGCTCTTTGAGGCTTTTCAGAATTTCGGTCAGTTTTCCCTTCCGGCCGAGATACGCAACCTTGATATCATAAAGCTCACGCTCGGAAGCGGTATTCATGATTTCGGATACGAATTTTGATTTTATTTCCCTGATTTTTTTCTGAATCATACGCTATAAATATAAGACAAATATGAAAAATTGTCTAGAACACAAAAGACGCCCCGGCGGGACGTCTTTCTGAAAAAACAATGTGGGCAGGGAGGGATTCGAACCCCCGTAGCCCGAAGGCGCCAGATTTACAGTCTGGTACAATTGGCCGCTCTGTCACCTACCCAAATTTTTATTTTTCCGAGCCGGGAAGAGGAGTCGAACCCCCAACCTTCGCTTTACAAAAGCGTTGCTCTGCCATTGAGCTATCCCGGCGCAATTAGTCTTGCTCCACCACTGCCCGCCCGCCTTTCGTGGAAGCCAAGCCGGCATATTTGTTTAGTTTCCAAGCCGCATCTTCATTTCGATTTCCCGCAGGCCGCTTTTGGCTTTGAGGTCGCGGGGACGCAGCTTCAGAACCATCTTGAATGATTCTTTGGCGTCCTTGATATTGCCGATAGCCATATAGTAATCTCCGATTTCGCGATAGGCTTCGATATCTTTCGGGTTTTCCGCAATGCGATAGATGAGCGCTGCTTCTTGGACCTTGTTTTCGGGAAGTAGTTCTTTTTTTTGTACGATCACAGGCTCACTCGGAATTCGACTTCGAACGACCACCTCACTTCTGACATATCTCAAGTCTTCACTTCTTTCCGACAAATTTTCCGACATCTCATCTGTTTTTTCAATTTCTTGGATAATTCTTGCTTCATCAGACTCTCTCGAGAAGTCTTCAGAATGAATATTGTCAATTTTCTTCCCATTCCTTCGCGCACGCAGCTTGGCCGCCCAAATCGAGAAAGCGGCTCTTGAGGAGTCCAACAGTCTTTCCAAGATATGCAGAGTTTTCCGTCCGACTGAATTCAGCCGATCCTTCCAGCCTGTCCCGCTGAACCCGGCGCTTTGCTCGGAGACATTGGAGTGCGGCTCAGCAACCTTCATTTTTTTGAAATCAGCGGATTTCCGGCCAAGCATCACGGCCAATGCAGCCAGGGCAGCAACCAGAATTATTGGGGGGACATAAATCCAAAACATATTTCTATGATAA
>DATGZC010000011.1:0-2610 GCA_035297345.1 Bathyarchaeia archaeon | reverse complement strand
GTGTCGACGATGATCAAGTCCTTGACGCCGATCGTTGTGATGAGCTTGTCCGAGCCATAGACCAGAAGATTTTCACTGTCGAAATTGATATGCTCGCCGCGGACGAAGTTTTCTTTGTTGCTCGAGATAAGCGTATCTTTGAGCGCGGTCCAGGAGCCGACATCGCTCCAGGGCATGTCGAGCGGAATGACGGCGACGTTTGGTTCGTTTTCCATTATGGCGTAGTCAATGCTGTTCTTGTCCATTTCGGGAAATTCTTTTTCGAGGACTTCGGCGTAGGTATTGTTTTGGACCGAATCTTTTATCTTCAAAAGACGTTCATAATCGTCCGGCACATAGGCCTTGAATTTTTCGACAATGGTTTTGGTTTTCCAGAGGAACATTCCGCTGTTCCAAAAGTAGTCGCCGGCTTCGAGATATTTCTGGGCCGTTTCATAGTTCGGCTTTTCGACAAATTTTTCCGCTTTGAAAATTTCGACATCGCCGATTTTCTCAAGCGCGCCGTTTTTTTTGATGTATCCGTAGCCCGTTTCGGGTGCGCTCGGTGCAATACCGAAAGTCAAAAGATATTGCGGATTCTTTTCCAAAAATTCGGCGCCTTTTTGAATGGCAGTGAGGAGCGCCTCCGGATTTTTGATGAAATGATCAGCCGGGAAGACACCCATCAAGCTGTTCTCATCTTCAGCGGCGATGACGGCGGCGGCGAGAGCAATCGAAGGAGCGGTGTTCCGTCCGACCGGTTCGGCGAGAATATTTTCTTTCGGAAACTCAAGAATTTCTTTTTCCACTTCGCCGACATATTCTTTGTTGGTCGCAACATATATATCCGCGGGTTCGGCGATCTGGCGCAGGCGCAGGTATGTTTCCTGGAGCATCGTTTTGTCTCCTGTGAGGCATTGGAATTGTTTCGGCTTTCCGGCGCGGCTCACCGGCCAAAGTCTCGTTCCTTTTCCTCCCGCCATGATCACAAGTTTCATAAATGATTTGATTTATTGCTTAGATCGCCTATATTATAGTATATAAGAGTAGTTGATTTGTAAAACGATACAAATATGGAAATCAATCCTCATATGTTTCGCGGGTATGATTTGCGCGGGATTGCCGGGCAAGATCTCAATCCGGAAATCGTGAAAGCGATCGGGAAGGCTTTTGGAACGTACCTTACCCGGCAGGGTATAAATGAAGCGGTGGTCGGGCGGGATTCGCGGGCGACAAGTCCCGAATATGCGGAAGCGATCATCCGGGGGATGAGCTGGGCCGGAATCGATGTGGTTGATATCGGTATGACGATGGTCGGGACTTTCTATTGGTCGCAATACCATCTCAACCGGAAAGGCGGCGTTTTTATCACCGCTTCTCACAATCCGGCAGAATACAACGGGATGAAATTTGCGAACGATTTTTCCGAAACACTTGTGAGTGAAGGCATTCAGGAATTGCGAAGGATGGTAGAAGAAGACGATGTTAAAAAGGGGGAGCAAGAAGGAAAAATTGAGAAGTTGGATGTCCTAGAAGCCTACATCGAAGACCTTAAGAAAAGAATAAACATAGAAAAAAAATTCCGAGTCGTGGTGGACGCGAGCTGCGCGACGCCCGGAGTCGTGGCCCCCAACATTTTACGAGCTTTCGGGATGGAAGTAGTGGAAAGCAACTGCAATCTCGACTCGACCTTTCCGCTCGGAACACCGGATCCCACTGAAACGGCGGTGGCCGAGCGCTTGCGCGCAAAAGTGCTCGAAGAAAAAGCCGATGTCGGTTTTTCCTACGACGCGGATGGCGATAGAATAGGCATAGTCGATGAAAAAGGGGGCATTATTTGGAACGATGTCCTGGTGGCGATATTCGCGATTGATGTCCTCGAAAAACATCCGGGCGCGAAAATCATGTACAATACGCTTTGCTCGAAAGTGGTGGAAGATACGATCAGAAAGTGTGGAGGCGAGCCGTTCATGTGGCGGACCGGCCATTCCTTTCTCAAGAAAAAAAATCAGGAGGTGAAAGCCGCCTTCATCGGTGAACTTTCCGGCCACTTTTTCTTCTCGGCGGATTTTTACAACCATGATGACGGATGCTACACGACTCTTCGGCTACTTGATTATCTTTCCCGAAGCGGACAAACTTTGTCTGAAGCGGTTGAGTCTCTTCCGAAATACATATCAAGTCCTGAAATAAAACTGGGTTGCGCCGATGACAAGAAGGTGGCGCTGATCGAAAAAATGAGTGAAGTCCTCCAGAAAGATTTTCCGACAGCCGAAGTGATCAACGATCAGCGAGCGGGCGATGGTGTGCGCCTCAATCTGCCGGATTCGATGTTTGTTGTTCGCTATTCCCAGAATGGCCCCTATCTCACGATCAAGTTTGAGGCTCTGGCACAGGAAAAATACGACGAACTCAAAAAATACCTCAAAAATATCCTGCACAACTATGAAGAAATCGATTGGAGCGAGGGAGTGAACGTGGAGAGCTTGGCTTAAATAGTTTTTCCCAGAAGGTAATCCACCAGTTCTACTGGTGAGACTCGAAAAGGTTTTACCGTTCCGACAACCACAAAAAAAAGACACAATGTTGTACAATGAGCTTGGGGCCTGATGAGTGGCCAATCGCTCATGA
>DATGZC010000010.1:0-11943 GCA_035297345.1 Bathyarchaeia archaeon | reverse complement strand
TGCATCAAGTTGTTTGAAATCCTGACAAAGTCCGTGAGGGACGGCAAGTATTTTTTCCGGGCTGATCTGATATATTTCCTCAAGGTCCTTTTTTGTTGATTCCGAAACGGCGATTATTTTCACCGAGTCTCGGGCAATGCGCCTGGGGTTCACAAAATATCTGTGCCAAAGCCGGGTCTTCCAGGCAAAAAGACCGGGATAGCGTTCGAAAGAAAGATCATGAAAAGTCGTGACAAGATTGCATCCGCCGCTCGTTGCGAGAAAATTTATGTTAGGGGCGAAAAAAACATCTGCGCCGCCGATCATTTTGTCAATTTTCGGCCAGCGGAAATACCAAAAGCAAAAGTTGAGAATCTTGTTCGGAACAGAAAACCGATTGAACCGGGCATTGGGATTTTTCTTCAGCTGCTCAATGTGCCGATTGCCGATTTGTTTCCAGGAATTGGAAAAAATTTCATATGTATTTTTTTTATCCGCCTCCAAAAGATTTTTCAGAATTTCCAAAGAGTATTCTCCAACACCGGAGATTTTTTCCTCCTCAAGGCATCTGGCGTCGAATCCGATTCGCATTTATTTATTCTGAGATATAATGTTTTCCGAAAGCGAGCAATGCTCCGAAAAAGATCCCTGCAAGCGCGGCGATTCCGAGGTTCAGGCGCAAATCTTGGGTATTCTTCAAAATGATCAAATTGCCGGCATTGACTTGAAACCAGTCGGGATCCTTGGCATCTGCATTGAGAGACTTGGTTTTTTCGGAGATGACAGATGCGATGGCAGGTGCGATTTTTGCCGCTTCCTCATCGGTTGAAGATGAGAAATTGATGCCGATCAGATTCGAGGACAATTTTTCCGCTTGGAAGCTTTTGGAAAGCGCATGCATCGTTTTCTGGTCCGTATTGATCCTGGCTTTTGCGAATATATCGTTGGCCACTCCCGGAGCTTTGAGCCACTCGACGACGCTTTCAGCGAATTTTTCATCGGCCTCAAGGCGATAAAACTGGTCGTAGCGATAGTCAGTCGTTGTCTGTGATTCAGACCGGCTGATGCTCAAGAGGAGTGAAGCGTTGTATTTTTTGGACGCCTTCACGGACCAAGCATAGACAACAACAATCGCAATGATGGCTACATAGATCACGACAGAGATTTTTGTTTTGAGAATTTTATAATATTCCTTGAGTTCCATATTCGTGAAGTTACTTTTTAAATCCGGCAAAACTATTTTCCACGTAATTTCTTATTTTTTCTTTGAATATTTCCCTATCGAACGGCAGGGCTTTCTCACGGATAGTGTGTGAGTCAAAATTTTCCGGCTTGAAATTTTCGAGAACTTTCATGAGGGATTCCGGCGTCTGCTCGTCGAAAAACATCCCCTCTTTCGCCTCCCGGACATGTTCCACGATATCTCCTCCGCGAAAAGCAATAATCGGTTTTCCGGAAGCCATCGCCTCGATAGCGACGATGCCGAAATCTTCTTCTTGAGGAAATATGAACGCTTTGGCGCGCGTGTAAGTTCGGGCGAGCTCTTCGTCGCTCAAGCGCCCGGTGAATTCAATGTTTGATTTAGCCATTTTTCGCAGTCTTTTCTCATCCGGCCCCCGTCCGATGATTTTCAGAGGCAGGTTCAATCGGTTGAAGGCCTCGATCACGATATCGAAACGTTTGTAGGTCATCAATCTTCCAACCATCAGAAAATAATCCTCTCTTTTTTCGTCGAGATGGAATTTGTTGATGTCAACGGGCGGATTGATGACCGTTGAGTCTTTCTTATAATATTTTTTGATTCTTCCGGCAACGAAGCGCGAATTGGCGATGTATTCATCCACTCGGTCGGCACTCACCCGGTCCCAAACGCGGATATAGTTCATGAGAAACGGGATGAATTTTTTGACAAATCCGGGAAATCCGAATTCGTCGATATATTTCTGGCAGTCATCCCAGGCGTAGCGCATCGGCGTGTGGCAATAGCAGATATGCAGAGTATCGGGTCCGGTAATGATTCCTTTCGCATAACTCGATGAATCCGACAAAACGATGTCATATTGCGAAAAATCGAACTGTTCGATGGCCGGCGGCATGAGGGGCGGAAAAACCCGATGATTTTTTCGCGAATAAGGAAGATTTTGGAGAAAAGATGTATAAATCCTTTTTCCTTTGAAAATTCCGTGAGTTTTTTCTTCGTCGTATATCAGCGTATAAATCGGCGCATACGGCCATATTTCCGTGAAACATTCAAGCACCCTCTCGGCGCCACCGTATTGGACCAAATAATCGTGAACCAGTGCGATTTTCATATCTATTTTGCTTTGTATAATGTATTTTCCTAATCCCTGTTTGTGGGGACTGATGTGATTGAATATTAGCCCTTTTATCTGATTTTGGCAATAAAAAAGGCCCTGTCGATGTCGGCAGGACCTAATAATGAAAAGATCGTTTCTATATTATATTTTGGAGCACACGTAAATATATGGTCCCACAAAAGTACCAATGATTCCTCCCATAATCGAGACCCCCAATAACTCTTGAGTCGAAGCCAATATTCCTATCCAAGCTGCAATACCGGCACCGACGACGAAAGATATTATGAGTACGGCTACGCGCTCTCCCGGTGTTGGCCACCAATCAGACATATCAAACACCTCCTCACATTGAGAATTTTTGGATTTCATCCAATTTGTTAAGTCACTACAGTTTGTTGGAAAAAACGGAGTTTGTCAAGGTTTTTTGCCATTTTCCAAAATCCGATTGGATTCGTATCGTTTGTAAAGAGTGATGATGACGAGAGCGAGAACGGCTCCCGCGAAGATTACTACGCCGGCGTATTTGATATATTGGCTGATCTGTTCCGCCGCGAAGCCGAAGAAATATCCGAGGAAAACGAGAATCGAGCTCCAAACGAGCCCGCCGAGGATTGAATTTTTCAAGAATTTCGAAAATTTCATCCGCAGCGCCCCGGCGAGAGTGAATGTGATACAAGAAAGTCCGGTCGTCGATTTCACATAAAAAATCAGGCGTTCGCTGTTGTCATGAAATTTGTTCTTCAGTTTTTCTAAAGTGGCGTCGGGAATTTTCAAAAATTTTTGGGCTTTTTCGATGATTTTCGGTCCGCCGAAATAGCCGATATGATAGAGCCCGATATCCCCCAGCACATCCCCAAGCACGCTCAAGATGAAAACGACTCCTATGTTGAAGTATCCCTGCGAAGCAAGAAAAGCGCTGATCATCGTCGCAAACGGACCCTCGAACAACATGAAGATGAACATCAGTGGATATCCCCAATATGGAAGAAGATGAAGAAAATCTGGTGAAGAAAATATGGACATAATTATTCATATCCTCCCCTCCTCAGTTGAGGAGGGGCTGGGGGGAGGTGTTGCGATAGTGCCAGAAAACTATCAACACCCCTCTGTCCTTCGGACATCTCCCCTCATCTAAGGGGAGAAGGATTGGCTTAGATTATAGATTCTTTCTCTTTCTCAGAAGCACAAAAAATGTCTTGAATAATATCTCAATATCCATCCAGAGCGACCAATTTTCGATATAATAAATGTCCAAGCGGGCTTCGTCGGAGAAACTCAAATCGGACCGGCCGGAGATTTGAGCAAGACCCGTCACTCCCGGCTTGATGGAAAGCGTCCGTTTTTGCCACATTTCATATTTCTCCACCTCGCGCGGCTGGTGCGGCCGCGGACCAACGAGACTCATATCACCTTTGAGGACATTGAACAGCTGCGGCAGTTCGTCGATGGAAAGTGCCTCGATAATCCTTCCGACGCGGGTTTTTCGGGGATCATCCTTGATCTTGTAGAGCGGCCCTTTGCGGATGCTTTGTTTTTCGATCAGTTCTTTTTCCAATTCGAGCGCTTTCTCGCGATGGGGATTCTGATCCCCGGTGCAATGTTCGATGCTCATATATCTGAACTTATAGACGTTGAAATTCCCACCATGAGTCACTCGCTCGTTTTTGAAGATGATCGGACCGCGTGAATCCAGTTTGATGGCGATTGCCGTCAAAAGCATCAAAGGCGACATGATGATTGTTCCGAGAAGCGCTCCGGTGATATCAAATATTCGTTTGGCGATTTTCCCCCATCCGTCGAGAGGGGTATTTTTGATCGAGATCACGGGCTCGTCAAAAAGAGTCTTGATCTCGAAATTGGAGCTCACGGATTGCAAAATCGCAGGGACAAACTTGAATTCGATCCGGTTTCGATGACAAAAGTCGCTGGCTGCGCGAAGATCCTCCATGGAAATATTGGGATCGCAAACCAAAATTTCATCAATCCCCTTTTCTTTGTGGGTTTCTCTCAAATTGCCTATGTTCATCGTCGATTCCTGGGAAACTATTTTGTATCCGTGGCCCGGATTTCCCTTGAATTCTCGGCAGACCGTGTCGCAATATCCGCTTTTTCCAACGAGGACGAGGCGATGTATGCCGATTCCTTTATATATCAAAAGAATTTTTTGAGTCAGATTGACGGCATAGCGAGCCAAGCTGATGAATATGATGGACAGGGCCCAGGCGGAAAGAATGATGAAGCGCGAAGAAAACCATTCTCGCTGAAGAAATATAGCGAGGATGACAAGGGTTGTTCCCACTGTGATTGAAAAAGCAATTTGCAAAAATTCCCGCCAAAAAGTGCGGGTTGTTTTCAGCGAGTAGAGCCCTTGTAGCGCAAAGATCAGAAGAAAAAAAGGCGCGATGAGGACAATGACTCGGAGATAGGCAAAAAAAGTGAATTCGAATAATACCGGCTTGATTTCGATGATGCCGGGAGTAAAGCGCAGCCAATAAGCAAATGCCGCCGCGAGCACGATCATCACAAGATCAATGGGGACGAGAATGGCGGCAAAAAATAATTCGGACTTTTTCATGGTGTATAAATTGTCAGTCGAGGGCCTATAAGCCGGATTCTGTATTCCGCCAAAGCGGAATGATAATCATTTATCTGGGGCCGATGTTGCCATCGGACTCGAGCGTTTCCTCCGATTTGCATCGAAGTACAAACTTGCACCAAGCAGGGTTTGCCAAGCTCCGACCGTTGCCGGCCGGCTCCAATTGCAGCTCAATACCTCACGTGAGTATATATTGAACACCAATCGGCTTTTCACCTTTGGCCAATGCTGATTTTTGCAGAGGTCGGTCCGCCGACCGTATCAGACTGCGGTCAGACCCCTTGAAATGCAAAAATCAGCATTGGCTAGTATAGTCTCTGTGGCACTTTCCCTGGGCACATTTTTCAATGCACCCGGCGGTCGTTAGCCGCTGCTCTTTTCTTTGGGTGTCCGGACTTTCCTCCCCGATATGATATAGGGGCGATTATCCGGCCCTGACTAACTTAATACTATAGTATTTTTTAAAATAATTGTCAATACCTAATTTGAAAAAAATTCGCTTTATATAAAGCAAATTAGAACATACGGCTTTGGGCGCGTGTAGCTTCGTCAAGGGCAAGATTGGCCAATCGATCTGCTTCCGTGTTCTTTTCACGAGGAATATGCGTGTATTTCACCTCCCTGAAATCAATGGACAAATTCCAAATCTGCAGGAAAAACTTCTGGATATTTTCCTCATTGATCTTGTATTCGTGGTTGAGCTGTTTCACGACAAGCTCGCTGTCGAGAAAGCAGTCGAGTGAAAGCAATTTGGTCTTGGTTTTTCCGTAGAGCAGTTTCACTTTTTGGAGGGCAAAAAGCAAAGCCTTATATTCCGCTTCATTGTTCGTCGCGTACCCGATGAACTCTCGATATGTTTTTTTCGCGCCGCCAGCTTCAATCACAACACCGATTCCGGAAGGGCCGGGATTTCCCCGCGCTCCGCCGTCGGTAAAAATTTTGATTTTGTTCATTGTTTTTTCCCTATCAAATGCCGTAGAGCGGCAATCCGCCCCGGGCGGATTATTTAACAGGTTGAATATCAATTATATTTAGCTCCAGTTTTCGATTGCCATTCCATTCGTTCGAGCGCAGATAGAATACTGCTGAAATGCTGTTTCCTGGCTTGATCTCGGAAAAAATGTCTGCGCCTTTCCAAAAAATCCCTTCGCAAACCTTCGATTTTCCGATTGCAAAAGAAAATTTGAGATGCCTTTGCCCGTTGCCGATCAATTTTATCTCGCGAACAACAAGATTCCTTGAAAGGAAAACCGGTTCGCGATTTCCAACACCAAACGGTTCTAATTTTTTTATTTCCGAAAGCAAGTCCCAATCAATTTCTTCTGCGTCTATTTCGATATCGATGATCAACTTTTTGTCCCATCTTGCCTGGTCATATTCTTTTTCGATCAAACCAAGCATATCTTTCTCAAAGATACCGACTTTTTTTGGCTTTAATTTGAGGCCCATTGCCTGCTTGTGACCCCCGTATGTCTCAACGTGCCGATCAAGCTGTGAAACCGCAGAAACAATGTCGAATGGCTCGATGCTTCGTCCCGAGCCCTCGAACAATTTTTCACCCTCCCTCAAAAGAAAAACGGGACAATGGTATTCGTCGCATAATTTTCCAGCCACGACTCCGACGACCCCAAGCGGCCAATGTTTTCCGCTGCGGACAATCAACTTATAAGTTTTGTTTTCCTCAAGGGTTTTTTTAACCTCGTTGTATATTTCCTGAGACACTTTTTGGCGTTCCGTATTTTTGCTCTCCACTTCAAGGGCGAGGATCCGAGCTTTCACGGGATCGTTTTCAAGAAGCAAATTGAGAGTGAGGTCGGCATGATCCATTCGTCCGCTGGCGTTCAGGCGCGGGCCTATCCGAAAAGCCACATTTTCGACAGAGGGCGGATTTTTTTCGCCGATCGAAAGCCGAGCGGTTTGGATAAGTTCGAGAAGCCCGGTTCGTTTCGTCTTTTGAAGTACAATCAAACCAAATTTGGCAAATATCCGATTCTCTTCCGTGAGAGGCACGCAATCAGCTATAGTTCCGATGGCTACCAGGTCCAAAAACCATTTCAACTGCCCTATCTTTTCAGGAAGAAATTTCTCATAGCACGCCTGGGCCAATTTGAATGCGACACCCACCCCGGCGAGATCCGGAAATGTCTGCTTTTGGCCAGGAAGCTTCGGATTGACAACAGTGCAATTCTTGGGCAATACGCGCGGAATGGAATGATGGTCCGTGACAATCACATCAATATCCAGGCTCTTGGCATATTCAATTTCTTTCCAGTTCGATATGCCGCAATCGACGGTGATGATCAAGGCAGGATCATAGTTCGACTTTATGAAATCAATCGCTGCGTTGTTAAGTCCGTAGCCCTCCTTGTTCCGATCAGGAATATATACGGCGGGTGCAAATCCCAATTCCTCAAGAGCAGCTTTGAGAAGGGCCGACGAGGTCAGCCCATCAGCGTCGTAGTCTCCAAAAATCGTTATGATTTCATTTTTTTTGCGAGCCTTCTCTATCTTGTCGAGAGCCTCCTTCATACCGGACAAATCGCATGGAGAAAAGAGGTTTTCATATTTGCTGACGAAAAACTTCTCAATTTCTTGAGAATTATTGATGTTTCGGGCGAGAAGCAATTGAGACGTGATCGGGTTCAGCTGGAATTTTTCGAATTGTTTCGGAATTTTTTGTCGGGGCCTGAGCGTCCATTCCATTTATTTCTGCAATTTCAAGTTTACAAATTCAAGTCGCATTTCGGACATTTGAAAAAAGCATCAAAGCCTTTTCCTTCTGATTTGGAAGAAAGTTCGAAAATCAATTTGTTGCGGCAATTCGGGCATTCGAAATTCACAAAGCCCATCTTTTTGGCAAGCAGCGGGGCGTCCCAGGCGCCGTAGTCAATCCCCATTTGAAATGAAGTCTGAACAGAAACAAGGCTTTTCAGCTTGTCAGCCACTTCTCTCGGGGTCATAGATCCTTGGACGATGAAATTTTCGATTCCCATTTCCGCGGCCCGTCTTCGGTCTTCTTCGCGACCGAGATGGCTGATGATAGCGACGGGAACATCTTTTGTTTCGACATTTTCACGAAGAGCCGAAATGAGCTGAAATCCATCCATACGAGGCATGATAATTCCGGTGAGTATCACGTCAAATTTTTGTTTGGTTGCAGAATCGATACCCTCAACGCCGTCTTTGGCGCCGGTCGTTTCGAAACCTCGTTGTCCAAAAACCTGAAGATAGGTTTCGCGAATAATGTCGTCGTCATCAACAATCAAAATTCTCGGTCTTTTTTCGTCAGTCATCGGTTTAACTTAAAAATACTTTTGCGTCCAAGATTTGCCCGGTCTTTCCGTTATTATAAATCACAAGCGGGTTTATGTCGATTTCCCGGATGTTTGGATTGTCGAGAGAGATTTGAGCCGTTCCCGCAATGATTTTCGATATTTCAGTCAGATCATATCCTTTTTTGCCGCGGAATCCCTTGAGGATTGGGAAAATAGCCAGTTGCGAGAGCTTGTTTTTTATTTCATTTCGATCAAAAGGAGGCATCAAAATAACCTTGTCTTTGAATACTTCTGTAAACGATCCTCCCCAACCGCAAAGAACAACCGGCCCGAAGGCGGGATCGCATTTCATGCCGATTATCAATTCCAATCCGGGAGCAGCCATCGGCTGAACGAGAAAATGATTTGCGCGAGTTGCTTTCTTCATTCTTTGAAAGGCGCTCCGAAGCCCTTTCTCGTTTTGAATGTCCAATATAACGGCGTTTTTTTCCAGGCGATGAGCAATAGTCGGGTCGTCAGTTTTGAGGGCGCATGGAAAAACAATTTTCTTGGCTTTGAGATCAGAGATATTTTCAAAACAAATTGATTTTTCCAATCTGATTCCGCAATTGCCGAAAATCTTTTCGGCTTCGTTCCAGAAGAGAATTTTGCGGCTTTCAGAAAGGGCTTTTTGGATGATTTGATTAGTCTGTTTCTGCGTCGTAAAGCCAAGCTTGAGGAAATTTCTAAATCTTAGCTTCATGTTATAATCTGACAATTTTTCGATGACCGCCAGGGCTCTTTCTGGATTGTCGAAGTTCGGAATATTGTTTTTTTCGAGAACGAATTTCGCGCGCGCGATTTTCTCGCCGCCCATAAAGCAAGCGGAGA
Organism: Bathyarchaeia archaeon; assembly: GCA_035297345.1. Classification (GTDB taxonomy): domain Bacteria; phylum Patescibacteriota; class Minisyncoccia; order Moranbacterales; family UBA11712; genus JAPLXD01. Next base: position 2,905 of record DATGZC010000010.1, on the reverse strand, counting down.
GATTGGAAAATTTGTTTTTGAATTTTACCAAAATTAGAGCCACTTTTTCCGGATCGGTTTGATTTTGGGGTGTGAGAATGACGACGATCGGGTTGCTTGGGTGTTTTTTTGCTATATACTCAAGTGTTGCTTGATATCTTTCGGGAGGTGCGTCACCAATGACGTCGATCGGGTTTTCAACAGATGAGCTGGCGGGCAGGTTTTTCTTGACCTCGCTCTTGAAATCGGCATTGAAATTAAGCAGCTTTATATTTTTCGATTTTCCGATGAAATCGGACGCCATCACGCCTGGCCCGCCCGCGTTTGTGAGGACGATTACCCCGCTTTTGGCTGGAATCGGATTGGAATTGAGATAGTAGATGATGTCTTGAAATTCTTCGACGTTGTTCGCCGGAATCACGTTCAACTTTTCGAACACGGCGTTGATAATTTCCGAGTCTTGAGCCAGTGATCCGGTGTGTGAAGAAATTGCTTTTTGTCCGGCGGAAGTTTTTCCCGCTTTCAAGATGACGACGGGTTTTTGAGGAGTTGTTTTTGCAAGTATTTGCATGAAGATCTGGCCGTTTTTGATATCTTCTAGATAGAGTGCGATATTCTTCGTGTCTTTGTCGTTTGCGAGAAAATTCAGGATCTCGCTTTCATCCAGATCCGTCTTGTTGCCGATGGAGACAATTTTTGAGAATCCAATTTTTTTGTCGGCTGCCCAGTCGAGAAGTGCCACGGCCAGCGCGCCTGATTGGGATACAATGGCCGTATTTCCACGATGCAATTTCATATCAGTGAAAGTCGCATTCAATTTTTCTTCGGGATTTGCAAAACCGAGACAATTCGGACCGAGAATATTCAGATTATATTTTTTCGCAATATTTTCGAGATTCTTTTCGAAGTTTTTCCCTGCAACGCCCGCTTCTTTGAAGCCCGAAGATATGATGACGTAGTTTCTGATCGACGGCTTGGCTTTTGCGCCTTCTTCGATTGTTTGGTTGACAAACGGCGCGGGGATTGCAATCAAAACCAGATCCACCGGATTGTTTATATCACTCAAGCTTGAGAAATAGTCTTTTTGCTTGGCATATTTCGGGTTCACAAAATACAATTTTCCCTTCCAGCCGCCCTTTCGGATATTTTCAACCAAAACATTGCCGAGCTTCCCAATTTTCGGCGACGCCCCGACGATGGCAATTGATTTTGGAGAGAAGAGGTTTTTCAAATTATTCATCGTATTTTTAATAATATTTCATTTCGCGTCAGAAGCCCCTTCATTGTTCCGATATATTGCACGACGCTCGCACTGTTGATTATCCCCGCCTTCAGGGAATCTTCCAAAGATTTTCCCTTGAGATAAACCCCCAAAAATCCGCTGGCGAAAGCGTCTCCGGCGCCGGTGCAATCGACGCATTTCACTTTCAAGATCGGTGAGTGTGCAATATTTTTTCCGTCGCTCGCCCACGCGCCTTTCGTTCCGTCAGTGATACAGACGATTTTCGGTCCGAGATTGTGCAACATCGCGAACAAATCTTTTGTGTTTTTCGTCTTGATCTTCGTTACGGAAGCGACTTCAAGCGCTTCGTTGCGATTTAAGATAAGAATTTTCGCGATTTTGAGAAGCCTTTTTAAATCCGAAAAATCATCTCGAATTTGGCTTGTACTGGGAAGCAAAATGAGACTAGTATTATTTTTGGCAATATATGTTGCTATCTGACCGGCCTGTTTCGTCCATTTTCCGGTAAGCGATGAAACAGAAAGCCACTTGCTCTTTATTTTGTCTAGTTTTCCGAGGTCGATTGTGCCGGATGATTTTTGATAAAAAATAACCCGCTCACCCGTCTTTTTGTCTATAGGAATAATGGAAATAGCAGGCTTTTCTGGGCCAAGCGCAAGAGATTTCAAGCCCAGCTTTTTTGTTCCAATTGATAAGCCATTTGCTACTCCCCCAGCGGTTTCAACTATTTCGTCGACGCAAATCTTTTCCCCTGATTCGAAGCCGAGCCAGGCTGGTGCCAATTTGTCCTTTGGTGTTTTGAAAATTTTCCCGCGGTCAGTCGGGACAAAAATGTCTCTGGTGATCGAGCCTATTGATACTAAATCGTACATAAATTTTCTTTTATCAAAATAAACTTTTCTTTTTCATCTCTTTTAGCTTCTCTGCTCCCATTATATCACAAATCGTGGGAGAAATATTGCCAAGCACCCCGCCTGAATGCAATTTTATTCTTTTCATTTTTTCCGATGCGACAATGAACGGAACAGGATTTTTGGTATGAAATGTCATCGGCAATCGCGCTTTTTTGTCCCACATGCAATCCGCATTGCCATGGTCGGCTGTCACGATCAAATTTCCGCCAAATATTTTCACTGACTTCCACAATTTTCCTAGGCATTTGTCAACGTACTCGGCTGCTTCTACCGTTGCTTTCATATCTCCCGTGTGACCAACCATGTCGGTGTTTGCAAAGTTGATGGCCGTGAAATCGTGCTTTTCTTTTTTCAAAAAATTCAAAACCTTTTGGGTGATTTTCCCGGCTGACATTTCAGGAATTTTTGCATAATTGTCCGTGACCGGCGACGGAATCATCAGGCGATCTTCACCGTCGAGTGCATCGGCATATCCTCCATTGAGGAAATAGGTGATGTGCGCAAATTTTTCCGTTTCGGCTATATACAGCTGGGAAAATTTTGCGAGCACAGCCGGCAATGTGCCATTAACCGGATGGTCCTGAAAGGCGGTGTGCACCGGAAGGTCAGGCCCGAAATTCGTCATCGCGACAAAATAGAGATTCTTGAGGCGCGGTTTTGGCAGCGTCGTCTCTTTCGATTCATCGAGAACAAAAAGTTTTGCAAATTGCCGGGCCCGATCGGAGCGCAAATTGAAAAAGATGAGCGAGTCATTGTTGTTTATGGTGAC
>DATGZC010000009.1:0-2113 GCA_035297345.1 Bathyarchaeia archaeon | reverse complement strand
TCCCTTTTGGATTCTTTTTTCTCTTTTCGCTTGAAAATTTCCTGAACTTCAGGCAAAACAGGCTCGCTCTCAAGACCGACATTTCCCCACGCGCTTTTTGTTCCTTTTCCCGTTCCTCTTTTTCGATGAGGATTTGCCATTTGAATTTTTTCAACTTAAACAAAGCCGGCGTTTTGGACACGCTTCAGCTTGGTTCGAATTTTCTTTTTATTTCTGCTCAAATTATACCACAAAAACAAATTGAAAAAAATGGCTGCTTGTCTTGTGGATAACTTCACCCGCTTGTTGTATAATATTGAAGTAATGCAAACTCTCAAATCTTTTTTCAGCAAACCATTTCCACGCCAGAAATACTTTTATCTTATCCTGGCGACCGTCATCATTGCGGTCGGTCTTTTCGTCCGAACCTATCATCTGAGCTCTTTGCCGCCCGGAATATATCCCGATGAAGCCGTGAACGGGGTGGATGCCATCAAAGCACTTGAAACCGGCCATTTTCGCCTTTTTTATATCAACAATTATGGCCGCGAGGGGCTTTTTATGAATTTGATCGCCTTCGGCTTCAAACTTTTCGGCGCGAACGTCATCACTCTCAAAATGTGGTCTGTCTTCTTTGGAACGCTGACTATTCTCGGGATAATTCTGCTTGCCCGCGAACTGTGGAACACCTGGCGGGCGGGCCTCATCGCCGGTTTTTTGTACGCCACGTCCTATTGGGCGATCAATTTCAGCCGCATTTCCTTCCGCGCCAATATGCTTCCCTTTGTGCTGGTTTTTTCGTTTTATTTCCTCTTTCGAGGCCTGCGGATTTACCCCGCACCAATTCAATATAAGGGACTAAATAACAGCAAAGACGGGAGGCGAAGCCGTTTCGGGGTACAAACATTAAATTTGATAAAACAATTTTGGAATTGGTGCGGGGCGAACAGATACTTTATCCTCGCCGGCGCCTTTTTCGGGCTCGGGATGCACACCTACATCGCTTTTCGCATCGCGCCGGCCATTCTCATCGCCTTGCTCATCGCCTTAGTTATCTCGAAGAAAAATTTTTTCCGCACGCATTGGAAGCCCGTCGCCTTCTTTGTCGCCGCCATGTTGATTGTCGCCCTCCCTATGCTTCTCACCTTTTGGTTCCATCCCGAATATTTCGACACCCGTGCAGAATCCGTCTTCATCTTCTCATCCAAAGTCAACCAGGGACAACTCGGGCACGCGCTTTGGACAAGCACCACAAAAACGCTCGAAATGTTCAACGTGAGTGGCGATCAGAATTGGCGGCACAATTTTCCCGGCCAACCGGAACTTCAATTTTTCGTCGGGATATTTTTCTTGGCCGGAATACTCTATTTTTTCGGACGTTTTTTCGTTCTTCTTTATCAACGGGCCAAACTCGGAAAACGGAGCGACGAATTGGTTGTTGCGACACTCCTCTTGTCCTGGTTTTTTTTGATGCTTCTGCCGGAAATGCTCTCTTATGAAGGCTTGCCGCATTCCATCCGAGCGATCGGCGCTCTCCCTGCCGCCATCTTGCTCGCCACTTTTGCAATCGAAATGCTTTTTATTTTTTTTGACAGGCTAAAAATCCAATTTGCGAAATATTTCGCTTATATTGTTTTGATTTTCCTTATCCTCTGGAGCGGAGCCGCATCTATCCAAAGATATTTCGTCGATTGGGCTGAGGCACCCCAAATTCACCTGGCCTTTTCGCAAAATTTCAAAAATATTGCGCTTTATCTCAATAGTTTGCCTCCGAATATCAACAAATACGTTGAGGCCAACGCCGGCGGACAGATTATGGAAAACGGATTGCCTGTTTCAGCGGCAGTTGTTGAAACTCTCACGCACGACCGCACACCCGGCATTGAATATTTCCGGCCGGATTTCGATGCGAGCCTGATTCATTCGCCAGCCAAGGTTGTTTTGATGTATTATGACGGAGTAGCCATCGCCAAAATAAAAGCCCTTTATCCGGGAGCATATGTCCAGAAGATGGATCCCCAGCCCGGAAACGGAACCGATTATTTTGTAATCAATATCAACTAAGTTGTCCAATAAAAAATAAAATAAAAATCATGCTCGAAAAGTACAAAAACTATATTGTCGCCGCTATTCT
>DATGZC010000008.1:0-12088 GCA_035297345.1 Bathyarchaeia archaeon | reverse complement strand
GGACATCACTCAAGGACTGCCGCGCGTTGATGAAATTTTTGAATCCCGCCCGCCGAAGGGAGAGGCTGCCATCGCAGAAGTCGATGGCCAGGTGATCGAAATCAAAGAAACCGAAAAGGAAAAAATAATCCGGATCGAATCTGCGCCGGACAAGAAGGGCAAGAAAGAGGTCCGGGAATACGCCGTTTCGGCCGTCATGAACCTTGAAGTCAAGAAAGACGATCTTGTTGCGAAAGGCCAAGTTCTTTCCGAAGGCCACCTTGATCTCAAGAAACTTTTCAAAATCGAGGGCGAAGAGGCCGTCTATCGATATATCATCAAAGAGGTGCAGGAAATCTATTCCGCGCAGGGCGAAGGCATCAACGACAAGCACATCGAAGTGATCATTCGTCAGATGCTCTCGCGCGTAAGGATCCTTGATCCGGGCGATACGGCTCTTTTGCCGGGCGATATTGTGGAAGACGTCCAGCTCGAAGAAGCGAACGAAATCGCGAAAAAAGCCGGCAAGAACGCCGCGACCGCCGAAAAACTGCTTCTCGGAATTTCGAAGGTCGCCTTGTCCACGGAAAGTTTCCTTTCGGCCGCTTCTTTCCAAGAAACTGCGAAGGTCCTCATCAACGCGGCCGTCACTGGAAAAGAAGACAAGCTTCGCGGACTCAAAGAGAACGTCATCATCGGAAAGTTAATACCGGCCGGAACAGGCTACAGGAAATAGTATTTTGTATTTAATATAGAGCATTGAGTTTGGAAAAATCTCCGCAAGGGGATTTTTCTCTTGCATTTTTTTGCGGGTGTAATAAATATTTGGCGGGCTTGTAATAATATTCAAAGCGCAAAAAAATTTATGACCTGTCTTGAAAAAGAGGAAAATAGAACGCGAGGAGCCGAAAAATCATGGGGCGAAATCTCCGGGCGGTTGCTGGTGAGCCTTGCCGCTTTTGCCGGAGGACATATCCAAAATATTGTCGAAAGGCAAAAAATGAGAGCGGTGCGGTCCCTTGTTTCATATTCTTTGCTTTTTTTGGCCGGCCTTTTCATTCTGAACGGAGTGGCGCTATATCTCGATGAACTCTTGAAAATCCGAATTTGGGCAGGCTTTTTGCTGGTCGGGCTGGCGCTTGTCATCATCGGCCTCATTCTGCCGAAATCGAAAACTAATTATTAAGTCTATAAATATGAAATACGTTGATACCGAACAATTGAAAAGCGATATTTCTTCCGCCGTAGACGATGCCTCTAGCAAGCTGTCTTCGCAATACGCAAAAATGGGCGAGAAGGCCTCCGCAGCGAAAGAAAAGACCAAGCGATATATCCATGAAAACCCCGAAAATTCCGTTTTGATTGCAGCCGGCGTCGGAGCGGCGATCGGCGCTCTGTTCGTTCTCAAGATGATGAGCAAAAGATGACCCATGGAATGTTCAGATAAAGAAAAATCATCCGTCTGGAGGATTTTTCTTTTGGGCCGGAAACGATCATGGTTTCGCCATAATAAATATAATCCCAAGGGGGGGAAATTAAAGAAGGGTTCTTGTGAACCCTTCGGGATTGGCGACGCGGCGTTGAATTGAGGAGGCGACCAATTCGAATTATGCCGCGGCGATGAGATTTTTCATTTCACCTGTGTGGGTGCGCATGAGTATTCCATGGAGCACATAAAAAAATTGCCGGCATTGCTCGAGGACTTCTTTGCTTTGGTCTTCGAGCGCGTTGTAGTATCCTTTCGCCAGAATCTCTTTGACCAAATTTTTGAAAGACGAAAGGGCGCCAGTGATTTGCCTTTTCCTTTCACTGGCATTTTGCGAGGTGGAGATGACTTGCATTTCTTTGAGCGCGTCATAAACCCGCCCGAATTGCCAGCTTTGTTCAAGCAGGCTTTTCCCGTTGCCGTTTCCGGCTGCTGTGCCCGGTGGCGGATCAAATCCAAAGCCGTCATAGGACAGAAGTTCGTCCAACAACGGGATTGGGTTGTTCGTGAGATATTCCCACTCGTTGTGGGATATCTTTTTCCCCAACTTTATTTCATTGAGGACGCCCAGCGTATAGATGCAAATCACTGTCAGGGTCGGTTTTTTAACCTTGGGAACGGACATAAGCTGCCTCCTCCTGTTGCCGCCGTTTTTGATCGGGAGCATCTCCCGATTGGTTTCTCGTGTCCCTATCCTATCCTAAACCCATGATTTGTCAAATGAAAAAGCCCTCGGCGTTCGCCGAGGGCTTGTTGGTTTTCCTAACATTGAATGTTAGGAAGTGTTTTTCAGTCTTCCTCTCCTTCTCTTAGGGGAAAAAGAGCGGAGACTAATGTGGTTACTGCTTCTCCGTAATCATACGGATCAGCCATTACGTGTACTGAGCAAGCTAGGCCGCGGAGGGATCCAAGCTTACTCCAAATTTTATCTAGCCACTCACAGGCTAGTGCGTGCGTAGCAAACGGGCCGAAGTGAACGATCCAGCACGCGATGCCGCGCATATGGGGGTCGCTTAGACCAAAACTCACAATCACTTTTCCCATGTCTTTCTCCTTTTTTCATTTTTTATCAATAGGGTCCCCAGGAAATTTCAGTGAACGCACCCAAAGAGATGCGATGCTTTTTATTCTCGCCTTCAATGAGGACATAACCTGCCGCTTCGTTGAGGTCTATCTTTTTGAGATCCGTTATTTCTTCAGCTTCGCTTGCGTGCATTACTCTGAAGTGGAGATTTTTTCCACGAAGCCTTCTCTCGAATATGAATCCACCCCAGCTTATCTCCTCAATGTATTTTCTTAAGATAGCGGCAGCCACTTCGGGACGAAGGGGTACTTGACCCGAAACTTTAGATTTTGGTTTCGTTTTCATATGGGTCTCCTTTTCAAAGAGCGGATTTTTATTTTGACATCCCAGTATATCATTAAAATAGTATAATGTCAATATTGATTGATGATAAAATATATGATACAATAGGACTGTAAATAAGCTAAATGTCAGAATAATGTCAATAAATATTGATAAAAATAAAAATAGCGAAATCAGGGCGAATCTGAAAAGCCTTGGTTTGGGCGAAAAGGAAACTATCGTTTATGTCGCTCTTTTGGCTCTTGGCGAGACGGGAAGTTCAAAAATTATCAAGAATACAGGTTTGCATGGCCAGTTTGTTTATACTGCTCTTGAAAGCCTTGAACAAAAAAGCCTGGTTCAGTATATCGAGAAGCGCGGACGGAAAAAATTCAGCGCCAAAAATCCGAAGATGCTTGTGCAGCTCATCGACCAGCAAAAAAGAATAGCCGAAGAAGTGGCGGACAAACTAAATGAAATGATTTTGATTCCAACTCGAAATGAGTTTGAAATTTTTCAGGGAAAAGAATCGTATGTCGCGCACGAGTTTGATCTTATGAATCAAGCGCCGGAGAAATGCGAGCTTTTGATCATCGGCGGGATGGGGGATAAGTTTTCCGAAAATATGGGCGATGAAATAAGGGCATACGAAAAGATGCGAAGGGCGAAAAAAATAACTGTCCGCTATCTTGGCAGTGCGGATCAAAAAGAATATCTCGAAAAAAACAAAAAATCACGCCAATTTTTTGACTATCGCGTTTTGCCGGGATTATTTACCGGAATGGTCAATACGAATATCTGGCCGGGAGCGATTGGATTTAATATCTTCGGTGAGCCGGTGACGAATTTCACGATTTCAAGCGCTGTAATCGCTGGAAGCTATAAACAGTTTTTTGAAACACTATGGAAATTGGCGAGCCGTTGATGTTCGCTAAAGCTCGGCTTTTCCCTTTTTCGAGCGAAGCTCTCAAAATTCCTCAAAGCCAAGCTTTGCGAACGACAGGCTGGAAATAAATCACACAATATGCTAATATAAATCAGTAATCACTCTTCAAAAAAATGGGGCGAAAGAAGAAAAAAGACAAAGAAAAAAATGGAAACGGGAACGGGAATGGGAATGGTCGCGGGAATGGATGGGGAAAGAAAAAGTCCGTCTTGAAAAGCGACACGAAGCGTTCGATCTTTGCGATATTTTTGATTGCGCTCGCGCTTCTGGCCGTGTTCAGCCTGTTTGGCGGTGCGGGGACGTTCGGGACATACTTCAACCAAATTCTTTCTCTCTTGTTTGGGGTCGGGAGATTTCTTTTGCCGGCATTGATGATTGTGGTCGGCTTCATGTATTTCCGGCGGGATACGGAATCATACTATGTTTTTGTCGCAGCCGGTTTTTTCATTTTCTTTGCGGCGATCCTGGGCTTCATTCATATTTTCTATCCGATCGAGAGAATGATGGCGGTAGCGAAACTCGGACAGGGCGGTGGATTTTTGGGGGCGGCGGCGGCCTATCCGGCGCTCAAGTTTTTCGGATTTTCTGCCGGAATCATCGTTCTTCTCGCGCTCGCTCTTGCGTCGCTCCTCCTCGCGCTCAATGTGCCTCTTCGATCTTTGTTGAGGCCCGTGGAATGGATGAAGGAAAGAGGAGATGAGGATGAGGACGAAGAGACCACTAAGCGGGCCGCTTCCGCTGAAGCTGAGGTGAGCCAAGTCAGCGAACTAAAGCCGTCGGCGGCGGCGAGGATCAGTGAAATTATCAAAGGCCGGGCGGAGAAGCCGGCTGTGGAACGAAAAATGCCGATCGCAGACAAGCACCGAATGATAGCGGGCTGGAAACTTCCTCCGCTTGATCTGCTAGAAAAAACAACCGGCAAGGCAAAGGCGGGGGACATTGAGTCGAACGCCAAAATCATACAAGAAACTTTCAAAAATTTTGGCATCGAGGTTGAGATCGGCGAAATCAGCGTGGGGCCGGCGGTTACGCAATATTGTTTCAAGCCAGCCGCGGGAATCAAGCTTTCGAAAATCACAGGTCTCAACAACAATTTGTCGCTGGCGCTTGCCCAGCATCCGATCCGGATCGAGGCACCGATCCCCGGAAAATCATTGATCGGGATCGAAGTGCCGAACAAGACGGCGACGGTGGTGCGGTTGCGGGATATGTTGGAGGGAGAAGAATTCTCCGAGAGGAAAACCAATCTGACCCTGGCGCTCGGGCAGGATGTTGCCGGAAACTATATTCTCGGCGATCTGACGGAAATGCCTCACCTGCTGATTGCCGGTTCCACAAATACCGGAAAGAGCGTCTGCATCAATTCCATCATCACCTCTTTGCTCTATCAAAATTCACCGGACGATTTGAAATTGATCTTGGTCGATCCGAAACGGGTTGAGCTGACGGGTTACAACGGTATTCCGCACCTTCTCACACCGACGGTCGTGGAAAACGGAAAGGTGGCAAATTCTTTGAAATGGGCGATCGGCGAGATGGAGAGGCGTTACAAGATGCTTCAGGAAGCCAGCTCGCGGGATATTTTTTCGTATAATGGAAAAATCAAGGAAGGCCAGAAAAAACAAATCGTAAACGAAGAGACAGGAGAAATTCTCGGAGAAGAAGAGGTCAAGCGGCTGCCTTTCATCGTGATCATCATCGACGAACTGGCGGACATCATGGCCAGCCACTCCAAAGAAGTGGAGGCGGCGATCGTGCGCTTGGCCCAGATGGCGAGGGCGGTCGGGATTCATCTCATCGTTTCAACACAGAGGCCGTCGGTCGAAGTTTTGACGGGTCTCATCAAAGCCAACATCGGGACAAGAATCGCTTTCAGAGTGCCGACCCAAATTGATTCGCGGACAATTCTCGATATGGGCGGGGCGGAAAAATTGCTCGGAAACGGAGACATGCTTTTCCTTTCGACCAAATATCCGAAGCCGAAGAGGATCCAGGGAGTCTTCGTTTCTGAATCGGAGGTGAAGCGGGTCGTGAAATCGATCAAATCCCAGCTCGAAGGCGAAGTGGAATATGACGACGAAGTGACCGCGCCGCAGAGAGTCAGTATCGGCGGGAAGTTCTCCGGCGGTGGTGGAGGAAGTGATGAAGGAGATGAAATGTACGAGGAAGCCAAAGATACGGTCATAAAGTCCGGCAAAGCTTCGGCGTCGCTTCTCCAGCGGCGTCTGCGGGTCGGCTATGCCCGCGCGGCAAGACTCCTGGACCTTCTGGAAGCCAACGGAGTGATTGGGCAGGCAGACGGTTCAAAACCGAGGGAAATTTTGGTCGACAGCGGCCTAAGCGCGCAACAAACGCCCGGAAAAGGCGAAGTGCAGTATGCAGACGAGCTGGACGACCAGAAGCAGCGCGACCGTTGGCAAATGTGATAAGTTGGAGTATAATGGGGAAAACAAATAAAAAAATTCACCCTGTCGAATCCTCGCTTCGCGAGTCTTGGCTTTGCCAAATTCAACCGGGCAAAGCAGGATTTCAGCCTGTTTTTATTGTGGAAATATAAACTCAAAGCTCAAAGCGCAAAGCGCAAAACTATAGCGTAAAATTCAAAGCTAGTTTCAAAGTTTTAAATTTTAAGTTGTCGTTTTAAGTTTTGAGATTTGCGTTTTGAGCTTAAATAATTATGTTTCGCGGTTTTACGCAAAAAAAAATCCATTCGTACACTTTGGGAGAACAGCTCAAAAACCTTCGCGCTGAAGGGCGAGTGACTCTTTTTGAGGTTTCGCGGGAGACCAAGATTCCTGTGAAATATATCGAAATGATCGAGGAAGGGAAATATGACAAACTCCCGCCGGATGTCTATGTGAGGGGATTTCTCAGGGCCTATGCGGAATTTCTCGGTGTCGATGAGAAAAAGATAATCAATTTGTATCAGCGGGAAAAAGACATCAAGACGAATCTCAATGGCGGCGAGAAAAAACCGCCGAAAAAGAAAACCAAAATGTCCCGCTTCGTGATCACGCCCCGCATCTTCATCGCGGCATCCATCACAGTCGTCGTTATCGGCGGGTTTTCCTATCTCTATGGCCAGATCGGACGATTTGCAGCCGTGCCCCGGCTCGTGATCACAAACCCCGGCGGCGATGAAAATATTGCGGGCAATTCAATCTCGATTTCAGGTTTCACGGACGAAGATGCGCGTCTCACCATCAACGACCAGCCGATCTTGGTGAGCGACAAGGGCGAATTCAAAGAGGACGTCCTCTTGCAGAGCGGGGTCAATGTGATCACCGTTTCAGCTGTGAACCGTTTCAACAAAGCGGTCTCAAAGACGGTCAATATAAAATCGGATTATCAATTGCCGGAGCTGGCAGAGGGAAATGCGGACGAAGGCAAAGTGATCGGAGAACAGGATGTGAAAAAAGCGGGCGTGAGCGTCGCGGTGCGTATCGACTCCAACCCGACCTGGCTTTCGGTGGAGGCCGATGGAAATCTGGTCTATTCCGGAACGATGCTTGCGGGAGCGACCCAAAATTTCAATGGCGAAAAAGAAGTGCGGATCTCAAGCGGAAAAGCCAACCAGACCTTCATCCGCGTGAACGGAAAAGATGAAAAAAAATTGGCGGCTGATCCGGGAATAGTGAGGGACGTGGTTTTTGCTCCGGGTGATTAGCGAGCTAAGCAAGCGCAAATTTTATCTGATGTGTCCCAAATTTTGTTTTTTTTTATAATTTTTAATTTCAAATTTTTAATTTCAAATCAATTTTAAATGACATAATTTCAAATTTAGAATTTATTAATTTGGATTTCATTTAAAATTTAAAACTTGAAATTTAGAATTTTAGGATTATGTCTAAAGAAACGGAAAATAAAGAGGTTATTTTGGAAAACACAGTGAAAGAGATCAAAGATCGTTTTGGCGAGGGATCGATCATGAAGCTGGGCGATGTGAAAAAAGTGGACGTCGCTGCTATTCCTACCGGCGCTCCTTCGCTCGACATCGCGCTTGGAATCGGCGGAGTGCCGCGCGGGCGAATCATCGAAATATACGGGCCGGAATCTTCCGGGAAGACGACGCTGACTCTCCATATCGTGGCGAATGCCCAAAAGACGGGTTCTGCGGCATTCATCGACGCCGAGCACGCGCTCGATCCGTCGTATGCAAAAAAAATCGGGGTGAATCTGGACGATCTTTTGATATCTCAACCGGACAATGGGGAACAGGCTTTGGATATCGTCGAAGCTCTCGTGAAATCGAACGCGGTGGATGTGATCGTGGTCGACTCTGTGGCCGCGCTCACGCCTCAAGCCGAGATCGAGGGTGAGATGGGCGATTCTCATATGGGCCGGCAAGCGCGGCTCATGTCGCAGGCCCTCAGAAAGCTCACGGCGATCGGCGCCAAAAGCAATGTGACGATCATTTTTATCAATCAGATCCGAATGAAAATCGGAGTGGTCTTCGGCAACCCCGAAACAACTACCGGCGGGAACGCTCTCAAATTCTATGCCTCTGTTCGAATCGAGGTGCGCCGCGCGGCCCAGATCAAGCAGGGTGATCAGATCGTCGGGAATCGCGTGAAAGCGAAAGTGGTGAAAAACAAAGTGGCGCCTCCTTTCCAGGCGACGGAATTCGACATTATGTACAACGAGGGCATTTCCAAGGAGGGCGATCTCATCGATACGGGCGTGAAATACGAAGTCGTCACGAAGTCCGGCAATTCCTTTTCTTTCGGCGAAGTGAAACTCGGCGTCGGCCGCGAAAAAGCCAAAACATATCTCCGCGAAAATCCGAAAGTCTACAAAGAAATCGAAAAAGCGCTCAAAGAAAAAGTAAAAGAATAAAAATATTTTATAATAATTTTAGGAGGAGTCCGAAATGAGACTAAATCGCAGGTCATTGAAGCGACTCAGGCGCGTTTGTTCTTCGGACATGGTCTTTAACATTTTGAGCCTGGTTCCCGGAGCGCGTGAAAAAATCATCGAGCTCAACGGACGGATGGCTTTTGGCGAGAAGGAGAAATAATCATGGCTAGAAGAGTTTTGCGTTTCAGCGCACGTAAAAATGCAATCTATGATCGGCGAGATAGCTGTGTTCTTGTGAGCGCAATTGTGCCGCTCCTCGCCCTTGTTGCTCAAAACGCAAATGTTAGCAGTTGCATGCACAGGTCATCGAGCTTAATGGATAAGGCGCTTGAAAATTGGGTTTATCTCTATCGGGATCTCTATATGCCCCAGCGGGCAGAATGAGGAGGTTAAATATGACTCAAGGAAGGTTGTCGTTGGGGACTTTACTGTATGGAATCGAGGTCTATGAATCTCTCCGTGCGCCGAGTCTCTACCCGCCCAATATCGGCTTTATCGATAGGCTGTTTTCGTGCCAGCATTGGTGGGGGTGGGAAAATACTCTTCTGGAACTGGCAAAGTTGGGTGAATGGAAAGAGGAGGACTTATGTCCAGACGCGAAGTAGAGCCGTTGAAGATCAGTCAGCGGACGATGAAAGAAAAGTTGGCAGAAATGGCCAAGGGTCCCAAAGCCATAAAAAGGCTTAAGCAAGCCAAAATAACAGCGCAAGCGGCGAAAGCATATCGTAAGAAAGTGAGCCCGCCTACGGCAAGATGGGGAGGGCAGAGGTATGCAATTTAAGAACGGCGAATTGTCGCCGTCAACAAAAGCCCCAGCTTCACCGGGGCTTTTCTTTTTGGGGAAATAAAAATAAAAAATATATCGAACGCTGCTCCGCTAAAGCTCGGCTTTTCCCTTTTTCGAGCGGAGCTCTCAAAATTCCTCAAAGCCAAGCTTTGCAAAGCTATTTCGCGCGTTCGGAATACTCTCCGGTTTCGGTGTTGATGCGGATGATGTCGCCAACTTTCACGAAAAGAGGGGTGTTCACTTTGATCCCTGTTTCAAGCGTCACCTGCTTCGAGCCGCCATCGGCCGTGTTTCCACGGATTGCGGGCGGGGCCTCGACGACTTTGAAATCCATTTTGACGGGGAGCTCGATGTTGAGGGGAGCGCTGTGAAAAACCAGGATCGTCACTTCCGTGCCGTCGATCAGATAGTTCGTGAGATTTCCGAGGACGGATTTCGGAAGGGAAAATTGTTCGTAGTTCGTGTTGTCCATGAAGAAATAATTTTCGTTTTCGTGGTATAAATATTGCGCTTTGGACTTCACGATTTCGGCTTCTTCAATCTTATCCGAACCCTGAAAAGTCTTTTCCATCACGGCGCCGTTTTTGAGATTGCGCAGTTTGGTGCGCAGTACCGCTCCAGCGCGTCCCATTTTGGAGTGTTGATGAAAAATAACGAGGTAGGGCTCGTTACCCAAAGAAATAGTCTTGCCTGTTTTGATGTCGGAAAGGCTTAGCATAATCTAAAAAATCCCAATTTCCAAATCCCAATTTCCAAATTTTGGATTTGATAGCTTGGGATTTTGTTGGGCTTGAAGTTTGGGATTTACTTAATGGTATAAGATAGCAAGGCCATCGTTCTGGCCCGTTTGATGGCGCGAGTGATCATTCGCTGGTGCTTGGCGCAGTTGCCGGTGCGGCGCGGCGGAACGATCTTGGCGTGAGCATTCATAAAGCGCCGCAAAAGCTGGGTGTCTTTGTAATCCACCGCATGAATATTGTTGGCGCAGAAAAAGCATTCTTTTTTGATGATCGGCGCTGTGCTCTGTTGCTGATTGAACTTCATAAGGTTTGGTTGGTTTATTAAAACGGAATGTCTTCAATTTTCACCTCATCCTGATTCTCATCGATTTGGATGGTAGGAATTTCTTCCGGCTGGGGAGGGGTTGGCTGATTCGCGCCGGATTGAGAAGGAGCGCTGGCCGAGCCATACGGTTGAGAAGCCGGCTGGTACGGGGCGCCTCCTTGCGGTTTTCGGTCGAGCATCTGCATATTCTCCGCGATCACTTCCGTCATATATTTTTTGTTTCCGCTTTGATCCTGCCAAGAGCGGGTCTGCAAGCGGCCTTCGAGAAAAATTTTGCTTCCTTTTCGGAGATACTGCCCGGCGATTTCCGCGAGCCGGCGCCATACCACGATGTTGTGGAATTCAGCGGCTTCTTTCCTTTCGCCGGTCTGGGGATCTTTCCAAACACGGTTCGTTGCGATTGCGAAATTGGCGACTGACTGGCCTGACGGGGTGGAGCGCAATTCTGGATCGCGCGTGAGATTTCCGATGAGGAGAACTTTGTTGAGCGACATAGTATTTAGTTAAAAATTTAAGCTTAAGTGAAAAAAATTTATTATTCCGGGTTTTCCAGAATTTCACTCAACTTTTCATCCAGTTCCGCCATGCCGACTTTCGAGGTTTCTTCGGCGGGTTTGGTTTCTTTCTCGTCTCGTTTCGGCGAGGCTGGAGATTTGGCCGGCTCTGACACGTGCTTGGCTCTTGCATCGGTCCTCTCTTCTCGAACCGTTTGAGCGCCAATCGGCTTTCCGACCTCGTCGGCGCGCACGATGATGTGGCGCATAACTTTGTCATTGAGGGCTATCCGTCGGGTGAGTTCCGGAAGATTCTCTGTTTCTTCCAACGTGAAATGGCAGAAACTGAAAAATCCGTGGGTTTGTTTTTTGATCGGATGGGCGAACTTCCTTTTTCCGATGTCGAAAAAATCTTTCGAAATTTTTCCTCCCCGGCCGGTGATCGTCTCTTCGATTTCCCGTTTGATCTCGGGAGCTCGGTCTTCGTTCGCAACCGACGTGAAGAACAGCAGTTCGTATTCCATGATAATGCAGACTTAGTTAAAAAATAAAATCACCGCGAAAGCCCGATCATCTGGTGATATTTCGCTTCTTATCCCAAAAGGCGAGAAGCGTCGGGACTTTCAAGGTTGTACAAATACACTAGCATATTGACTTTTTTTTGGCAATACCGGCGAAAATATGCTAAAATAGGCCTATGCTCGACGAAGTCAAAATCAAAAAAGATCTCGAAAAAATGCGCGAGGCATATGCAAAGGCCCAGAAAAGCCTCGAGGCGGTGAGAAAGCGGCAAGAAGAAATTGCTGAAAGTATTTCGAAGTACAAAGCGCGGAATAAAAATCTAAACAAACCACAATGGGAAATCTAGAAATGCCAACAGGCGAAATGCCTCGCACAATTGAAACGAAAATGCCTTCGGAAGTTTTGGAAATGGACAGCAAGCTGATTGAGGAAGCCAGGGACTTATACGGGTATAACCATGAGCAAGTGAAACGATCGATGGATGGATTGGGAAGCGTAAAAGCTAAAAAAGTTCTTGAAGAGCTATCTATATGCAGAAAGCATGTGATGGAAGCAGTAAAGAATTTTCGGGCGACAAAAGAAAAGATATATCACTAGATCTTAAACT
>DATGZC010000007.1:0-13439 GCA_035297345.1 Bathyarchaeia archaeon | reverse complement strand
ATTCTCGAGCATCTTGTCTTTGATTTTTTCGACGCTCACAAACCAAGAAGACGTCGCGTAGTTGAGGAGCGGCGTATCGCATCGCCAGCAATGCGGATAGGAATGCTCGAATTGAGATTTCGCATACAGCAAATTGTTTTTGGCGAGATATTTGATGATCTCGACATCCGTTTTCTGGCTGTCTTCGATCGGCTTCACGTCGAGCCCCGCAAAATCGCGCGCTTCCGGACGGATCGTCCCGTCCATATCGACGTGCGAAACAAAAGGCAGGTCGAATTTTTTCCCGAGATTCATATCGTCTTCTCCAAACGCCGGCGCGATATGCACGACGCCCGTCCCCTCTTCGGTCGTCACAAAATCAGCAGGATATATTTTCCATCCATTTTCGCGTTTTTTCAGATTTTCGTCGGAAGAATAATAATTAAAAAGAGGTTTGTAGCTTTTGCCAATTAGATCTTTGCCTCTTAATAATTTTATATTTTTAAATAAAATATTTCCCCTACTAAAAAAATTGACATTAGCACTTTGATAACCGCCGCCGTGAGGAGGTGGGTCAAAACCTAATGGCGCGCCAAATATTCTTATCTGCGTATCGACATTATCAGCAATAATAATTTTATCTCCTTTGTTAAGAGGAAATTCATCGACATCTTTCGCTTCCAACTCAAGGTTGTAATAATCAATATTCTCCCCCACTGCCAATGCGACATTTCCGATTAATGTCCATGGTGTCGTCGTCCAAGCGAGCAAATATGTCCCCGGTTCGTCTTCGAGATCAAACTTCACCGTCGCCGACAGGTCTTTTATATTTTCATACCCTTCCGCCACTTCCGATTGAGACAAAGTCGTTTCGCAACGCGGGCAAATGTGCATCGAGCGGTAGCTTTCATACACCAGCCCTTTGTCCCACAATTGTTTGAAAACCCACCAGACCGATTCCATGAACGGCAGATCCATCGTTTTGTAGGCATTCTCCATATCCGCCCAGCGCCCGAGCCGGCGGATCACTTTTTTCCACTCGGCGACGTATTCCAAAACTTTCGAGCGGCAAATTTCATTGAAGCGCTCGACGCCGTATTTTTCAAGAATTTCTTTCTTACGCACCACGCCCAACTCTTTTTCGGCAATGTTCTCGATCGGCAAGCCGTGGCAATCCCATCCCCACTTGCGAGGGACATTGTAGCCGCGCATCGTCCAATATCTCGGAACAACATCTTTCATCGTGCTCGCCACAATATGCCCGTAATGCGGCCTCCCCGTCGCAAACGGCGGCCCGTCATAAAAAGAATAGAGCGGAGCGTCCGAACGCTCTTCCAAAGATTTTTCAAATATCTTGTTATCTTCCCAAAATTTGAGAATATTTTCCTCCATTTCGGGAAAAGGTTGTTTCGGATCGACTGGTTTGAACATAAATTGAGCTTGAAAAGCTTGAATTGCTGAACAAATAGTACCATTGCGCAGGACAAAAATCAAGATAGAGGCGGACATTCCGCCTCTATCTAAATGCAGACTGCATAATGCAAATTTTCTCCGTTACTTCCATCCGCTCATCAGCATCCCTGCGTCTTTAATGGTGACGATTCCGTCTCCATCGATGTCTGATTTGAGATTGAAGAAGCTGCCGGTTTTCAGGAAATCGGCTTTGAGGATATCAAAATCGGAAAGATTCACAAGATTGTCGGAATTGAGATCTCCCAGGAGGCTGGCATATGTGTTGTAATCGTTCAAAACGTCGGAGGCGGACAAAGCCCGGTTCCAAACTTTTACCTCATCAATAATCCCCGGAAAGCCTCGGCTGCCTTCCCAGTTGTTGCCCAGGATGATGGGACTCACGGTGGTGAGGAGGGTTCCGGCGACCGTATCCTGTCTTTGATAGGCAACCTCCCGGCCGTTGACATAGATATGGAGCTTGCGGTCTCCGGCATCATCGTACGTCGCGGTGACATATTGCCAAGCGTTGAGGACGATAGCGTTTTGGGAAGCGACGGAAGCAAACAGCTGGTTTTCGGCGGTACTGAACACACCGACACTGATAGTATTGCCTTGGGGTTGATTAAGGTCGAAAGAGATTTCATTTTGCTTGCCCGAAGATTCTTTGGAGACCACCCTTCCATAGCCGCCCCCTCCCCAACCGGTGGGCTTGATCCAGGCGGAATAAGTAAATTGGGTGAGATTGTTGACGGATGGACTTGGATTGATGGTCGCTTTGTCGTCTGTGCCGTCGAATTGGAGGCCATTGTTGGATTTGCCGGCCGCTCTCTGGGGATCGAACGCTTCAGCATCGGCGGTGGCTCCGAGATAGCCGGTATTGGTTCCGGCTGAATCATTGAGGGTCTGGCCGGATGTTTCGTCGAGTTTGAAGTTGGCAACGGGATTTTGCTGGGCGGGAGGGGGGACGCTGCAGGCGTTGTCGCAATTGGAGCTGGTGAATGTGCCGTTCGCGTCATCGCGGACGCAGCTTCCCGAGGAACATTTGTATTTGGGGGAGGCGTTTGTTTCGGCGTATTCAAAAGCTCCGGCGTCATAGCCTGTTCCCTGGGGACGGGTGAGTCCGTCGAAGTCGGAGCCGGGGGCGTCGGAGGCCAGAGCTGCTCCGATGGCGGGAGAGGCGGACTGGAGGTGAAAATCTTTGTTGGCAACGTTCACGAATTTGGGGTCGGTGTTTGTGAGATTGCCAGACATTATGGGACCGGATATATCTCGGCTATATTCATCGGCGATCATCTTGCCTTCCGTTGTAATATTATTTCGGATAATGACCCCGCTAAGAGTCGGGTAACCAACCGTTGTAATAGCAGCCCCGGAAGCGCCGTGGCAATCCTGGATGATATTGTTGCTGATGACAAAGTTCGTGTAGCTCCCGCCCGTCCTTACAACAGCATTTATGTTGATCTTGGCTCCCGATTAAGAACATATTTAGAACCTTGGATTGGGATATGATCGGGCAAGAATTAGCAATTTTCCAAAAAAGCATAGTCTTTCAAAAAAAATAACGACCCTTCCTTGCGGTTGGGTCGTTTCAGGCTTGGTTTAAATTATGGTCTATGGAATTTTCCGTTGACCTTGGCCTATTCGGTGATGTTGAGGAAGGCGTCGCGGTCGTAGAACGCACCCTTGAAGAACTGGGAAATGCGCTCTTTGCCGCTCTCATCCCATACCGTCGTCCAGTAGCCCTGGGTCTCTTTCTTCCACCCTTCGGGGGGCTGAACACTGAAGAACAGGTCATCATACTCCTCGAGTACGACGAAGCCCATTTCCTCCAGAATGTCTTTTACGGAACGCCCATCGCGGGAGGCACCTCTGTTCATTTTCCTCGCCAAGAGCCACTGCTCACTCTCGGCTACGGCACGCTGGGCTGACTCCTCGATGGCAACGCAGTCTTGAGGAGAACGCCCGCTGACGTTCGGAGTCGTGCTTTGACGACGGATTTCTTCCTCGCCGTAAGTCGGCTTATACTTTCCCATCTCAATTCCTCCTGTCGTAAGGTTGAAATGCAAGTGAAATTTTTATTCCGCCGTTTGCTCGGCTTCCTGGCGGGCTGCCGCTTCCATGTAGGCCACGGCGTCCAGCTTCACGGCGGCGTTGTCGCCGAAGACCTGGGCCTGAACGACTTTATCGGAAGGCCAAAGGCGGATCACATCTTCGATCATGACCATGCATTCCGGCAGCGTGGCGTAAACGGACTGAATACCCGCACTGTAGGCATTGGGGTCGCTATCCTCCGCCACGAACGTGACACTGATCTCGTCCTCGCCCTGCTTCTTGGCGAAAGTGAATGCGAGACGACCCGCAATGACATAGGTGCGGAGGTCGGTTTCACTGAACTTGCCGCTCATACCCCTGGCATCCTTTCCCTCGATGAGATCGTAGAGCCCCCGCCGGAAGACCTGGCGGAGAAACTTGTCGAAGGTGCCCATGAGAGCGTTGGATTGGGCGTTCAGATATTCATCGAAGACATCCTTCATGTGATCATGCCCAACTACTTCCTTAAACAGCCAGCCGAGGGTCTCGGCCACTATGGCACGATAGATGCCGTCCGTCGCACCAATTTCCAGGAGATTGGGGACTTCGTGTTCGGTCAGCTTCTCATAGTTGAGCCGGTACATGACGACCCACTCTTCTTCACTGGTGCGGAGCAACTCGTAGGCGTCCGCCACGATCTGCGGCAGGTAATGATCGATGTGCCAGTGATCGTATTTCTCGTCATGCGTGATGACGAGGAGGGTCAGGTAATCGATGAAAAACTTGACGAAGGGATCTTCACTCTTGTTTTTTCCTCCCGTCAACAGCCTTTGCCGCAATCTTGCGATAAGTTCCGGCTTCTTCATTGCGTCCTTTCCTCCTAGGAATGGGATTGAAATTTCGAAATTCAGTTTGAAAAACAAAAAACTCGGTTTTTAAGAAACCATAGTATATTAGCAAAAAATTAGAAGTTTGTCAATACTAAAATAAGGCTTATACAAGCCTTAAAAACGTGGCTCCGGTAGTAGGATTCGGCGGACCGGCAAAGGTATTGTTTATGATGTGATAACCGCTGGTTTGGAAATAGCCGCTTACCGGCCAACCGTGAGTGATATTGTAGAATAGATTATTAACTATCGTATGATTATTGCCCTGCAGATATATACCCTGGTCGTGCCAATAGTTGTGGCCAAGGCTCCACTCGGCAAAATATGTCCCGCCAAGATAATAGCCGCCGGGAAGGTTGCCGGAAGTTTCCTCATTGAGCCTTCCTATGTTATAAATGATGTTTGAATCAAACGTGATATCGTGGGAAGTCGTCGAAAATAGCGTTCCGACTTTGCCTAAATAACCATTATTTCGGCAATAGTCATAATATTGGCCTATGTCATGGATCTTATTCCGATACGCCGTGATATGGTGCGAAGCCCCGCTATTGATCCATATTCCTCCCCACAAGAAGTTTTTAATTTCAAAACCTTCGATCCTGACATAAGAAACATTATTTCCCACATTAATTCCGCTATGGCCCCCGTGGATCCCCGGCAAACAGTCGGCATCCCGGCTGCCGCTTGCGTTCCCGCTTATGACCGCCCCGTACAAATTTTCAGACTTGAAAGTAATCGGCGCTGATTCAGTACCGGAACGATTGATATTTAGCAAATAACCATCGTCCGCTCCGGAATATGCGTATATCCCATTCCTCACGATCACGGTATCCCCCGGATTGACGATATCAGCTGCTTTCTGGATGGTCGCAAAAGGCGCAGTCGATGTGCCCGGGTTGGAATCATTCCCATTCGTCGCGACATAGTAGGTTGTTGCGGCATGGGCTGTGGGCAAAGAACCGACAGACAGAAGCGTGGAAATTGCGGCCATGGTTGCCAGAAAAAGCCAAAGAACAAGGCGGCTCCTTTTTGTTTGTATTTTCATTTTTTTTTACAGCAAATACCCTTTTTGGGATTTGCAAAAATAATTAGTGGCTTTCGGATTGACCCTGGCGCTTGTGCGTTGTCAGAATTTTTTGCCTGCGTAAAGCCTATCAATGAAAACAAGAATAATTTTTATCGAAAACTTTTATATACTCCGAGTGTTTCCCGCGCGCATTTTTCCCAGCTGAATTTTTTGGCCTGCTCGCGGCCGGCGGCGGAAAGTTTTTCTCGCAATTCCTTGTTTCCAGCGAGCTCAACCATTCCTTTCGCGATTCCTTCCGTATCATTCGGGTCGACAAAATACGCCGCCTCGCCCGCTATCTCCGGAATAGAAGAAACTTTTGACAGAAGGCACGGCGCCCCGCAGGCCATCGCTTCGACGATCGTTTGGCCGAAACCTTCATAGAGAGAAGGCATCACAAAGAATTCCGCGTTCGCATAGAGCGGTTTCAGCTCGTCGCCGCCAACATATCCGGTGAAAATGACATCTTCTTCAATTCCCAAATCTTTTGCCTGCTGGAAATATTCTTCCGTGAGCCAGCCTTTTTTCCCAGCCACGACCAGCTGATATTCAGAGCCTCCTTTATAAACCTCCTTGAAGCCGGCAAACGCATCGATCACCCGGCTCAAGTTTTTGCGCGGCTCGAGCGTCCCGAGAAACAAAATATACTTATCCAAAATACCGTAGCCTTTTTTGAGATCATCTCTTGAAAATTCTTCATCCCCGAAGAACCGGCTGTCGATCCCGTTGTAGATCGTGGTGATTTTTTCCTCTGCAAATCCCAAAAATTTCCGGGCGTCCTCTTTGGTCGAGCGGGAAACGGCGATAATTTGGTCGGATTTTTTGGAAGCAAAGCTATAGAGAGTTTTGAGTTTGGCCGTGGAGAGGCGCGGAAACAGTTCCGGCACGCGGTACGGCGCAAAGTCATAGAAAGTGGTCACGATTTTTCCGCGATAGCTCGTCGGAACGCGGCTAAGGGGCGAAGTGGTGTGGAGAACATCCATTTTTTCGCGCGCAAAAGTCGCCATGCCAAGAATTTCAGAATAGGCCGCCGGCATATATTTTTTATAATCAGAGAAAGGGAAAAATTTGATCTTCACGTTCGGATGCGAAAAGCGCTTCACATCTTTGTCGCGCACCTTGAAATCAAAGAAGAGAACATATCGGTTTTCCTGGTCGATTTCCAAAAGATTTTTGACCAGCTGCCAAACATAATTCGCCACCCCCGTCGGCGCGCTCTTTTCCGGATTCAAAATGGCCCTGGCATCGATTCCAATACGCATAAAATTGGCTGAATTTCAATTATTTTCTGCATTCAATATACATTTATTACTACACTTTGGCAAGCATAATCTTCGTAAAAATATTTTAAGGCTAAACCTTAAAAAAGCTATTCTAAGATCAATTTTTCATCCGCTTTCTTTTCTTTCATAGAATTAATATTTTCTGCTGCGAAATTTCTGTAATCCCGACTTCCCCTAAAATTACTCATAACTATTTTTTTATTGCAAAGTCCGTATTTTGTTTTTTCAAGATAATCCGAATAGCTGCTCCAGCACCAACTTTCGGATTTCGCAACACCGTGAATTTCCGCATTGCAGTTTATATAGGCCGAGAGATAAAGAAAATTTTCCGGCTTGATCAGGCTTGATTTGAATTTTCCCTGAAAGAGAGATCCGTTTCTTCTATACCTACTATTGAAATACATTGCGTAACCAATGCCAATCCTTTGCATAAATTTCTCTATTCCTCTTTCCGCCAATTGACACATCATAAGGTGAAAATGATTCGAAACCAGGGAATAGCAAATAAATTCCACCAACGGTTGGCGTTTTTTAAGATTCGATCTTAAAAACTCTTCAATGGATCCATTTGGATACTTTGCGTGCTGGTTTTTCCAAAGAAACATCAAGCCATCTTTCTCGTCGTTCATCAGGCGCATAGAGAGCAGAAAACGAAAATAATCCGCGTCATCCAGAAAAATTTTTCTTTTTTCCGTTCCCCTATTGTAGATGTGATAAAATTCATTTTCGACTAATTGGTGTTTTCGCATAATTGTATTTTTAAGATCCGATCTTAAAAATACTATAGCATGATTTCCCCAAAATAAAAAAACCGGCCAGTCGCCGCGTGGATGGCATCCAACTGGTTTGTCAAGGATGTTTGCTAGATGATATAATGATCAGGTGAAACACGCATCTTTCGTGAAAAGATTTTTCTTTGCGACAAGCTTGATTTTGACGCTCCTTTTTTCGACGGGAGTTTTTTTGAATTCTTCTGCTGTCATCGCAAGTGCAACGAAGCAATCCCATCAAGATGAAAAAAATTATATCGAACACGAAGTGGTGGCAAAGATTTCGTCGGACGCGGAAGCAAACCTGATAGCCGCGAAATACAATCTTGAAGTTGAGCTCTTGAAATCGGCCGCGGACGGGAATCTGTATATACTCACGAGTCCGGACGGATTCACGACCAAAAAATTGGCGAGCCTTTTGAAAAAAAATCCGAACATCCTTTCCGTCCAGCCCAATTTCAAATACAAGCAGCTTTCACGCCTTCCCAACGACAAATATTTTCCCCGGGAGTGGCCACTGGCGGACACCGCGAGTACGCCCGGCGGAGTTTCCGCCCCGTCCGCTTGGGATCTTGAGACGAAAACCAAAAACAAAATCCCGATCGCGATCATTGATACGGGCGTGAGCTACAATCAGCCGGATCTCAAAAGCGTCCTGACCGGCGGAAGAGCCAAGGGAAAAAACATCAACAACCCGAAAAAGAAGCCGGCAGACGCGGATGGACACGGCACATTTCTCGCCGGCATCATCGCCGCCCAAACAAACAACAAAAAAGGAATCGCCGGCGCGAGCTTTGCCGGAAATCTCAAAATCATGCCGCTCAAATTCGATTTCACGACCGACCAGGCGATTTCTGCCTTGAACTATGCCAAGGCGCGGCATATCCCGATCGTGAATGCGAGCTGGGGCGCCTATGGCGACGAGGGATTGGACTTGGTGCTCAAGGACACGATCGCGAGCTTTGCCGGAGTTTTCGTCACCGCGGCGGGAAACGGAGACCCGGACACCTACATCGGATATGACCACGACGGAATTGATCCGAACCAAAAGATGTATCCCTGCGATTTTGATCTGCCAAATATTATCTGCGTCGGCGCTTCAGGAAAGGACGGGGGCCTCACCGAATATTCCGACTACGGCGCGAATTCCGTCGACGTCGTCGCCCCGGGAGGAACCGACAACGACCCGATTGTGGGGCTTAATGTCAAAAAAAACCGAATCACCGAAGCCGAAGGCAGTTCCCTATCCACCGCTTTTGTCACCGCCGAAGCCGGGCTCATTCTTGCCAAAAATCAAAATCTTTCCGCGGCGCGGATTATTGAGATAATAAAAAACTCGGTCGATCTCGAACCGAGCCTCGCCGGCAAAACCGTCACCGGCGGAAAAATCAACTTCCAAAAAGCGCTGGAGATGGCAGCAAACTACTGAGAAATTAATTCAATATCTCTTCTGTCACGCGGTTGTGGCAGACTTTTTGGAGTTTGGCGTCGCTGATTTTGTCGCAAATTGAAAAGTCTTTTTTGGAGACGGCCAGATCCCGCCAGCAACTGTCTCGATCGAGGCCGGTGAGATTGGCGCAATCCCCTTCGGAATTTTTGGGGGTGACCGGGGTGATTCCGCAAACTTGTCGGCAATATTTCAAATTGTCCGCATTGTCTTTGAAATTCTTGCAGTTGTTGTCGCAGTCCGCGGTCTGGACGTTCGGCTGTCCGTTTGTCGGGGGCGTATTGTCGATATCCGAAGCGCTAGCCGCTTGCTCTTGATCTCCGCTCGCTTGATCGCTTGCCGGATTTTGTCCGTCACTCTTGATTTTTTCCACCCCCTTTTTCTCCGGCGAGAAATAGCGTTCTCGGACGACGCTGTAACCAAAATATGCAACGGCCAAAGCCGCGATGATATATAGAACCACAAAAATATATTTTGCTTTTTTCATAAGGTCAGATGCAATATCAATATGCGCTGCTGATGGCCGTCTTTGAATAATAATGTTTCAATATCCAGGTCCATGATTTTCCGTGTTTGGCATAGCCGAGCGCGCCGTTGGCAGACAGCCCCCACATATGGTTGCCGGCTTGGCCCGGCTTGAGTCCCTTTTTCTTCCCATAAGGATCTTTCACCGACTTGAGATAAGGATAGTTTTTGCGATCGGGATAGTTTCTCGTCTTGCCGTCCGTCCATGAGCAATAGGCGGCGAGGACCGGATCGCCTTTGTAGGAAATGATGCGCCCGCGAGTATCGTCGGCCGCTTCTTTGATGTGCGGATGGTCTTTTTCCCAGTCGTACCCGCCATATATTTGCGAGCCGGAGTCGCTTCGGATTTTGAAACCCAGGGGTTTGTATTTCGTCGCGTTCTGGATGTACCAATCGCCGTACGTCCGGAAGATGGTCGTCATCACCCGCACATGGTCTGTCGGTCCGGTGCCGGTCGTTTCCCCCATCCCCCAGACATATTGCTCGATCGGCAATTTGTTGATGACCCAGATCTGGGAAACTTGCGTCGTACTGCCGTGATAGATGTCATCGCCATGATAATAGTTCATTATGATTTTTCCGCGGAAGTTGTCGTAGTCATCGCCTGGCCGGTGGGCATCAAAAATCAGATCGGAATTGTTTCCGTCCGCGGCATCGAACCAAATCTCGCCGCCAACGATCCTGTCCGGAATCGAGCTATACACTTTCAGATTGCCGTCTTCCGTGTATGTGACTCTCGTAGTCAAACTGGCGCTCACGGTGGCGATGATCTCTCCTCCGTCGCTTTTTCTGATATTGTAGTCCTTGTTGGCATCGATCTTGAAAGGGTCGTCTTTGATTTCCGATTTTTCGAAATACCACAATCCCACTGCAATTTCCGGACCGAGCGATCCGCTATCGGTTGACGGCTGGACTCCGCCCCCGGCCGCTAGTTTCAAAACCCGCAGATATTCCGACCGGCTTACTTTCGGAAGACATTTCTGCCAAAGGGCCGGATCGATTCCGCTTTGCTCAAGCTTTTTTTGCCATTTTGTCACGGATGATTTCGCCTGTGCCCTATCTCCAAAAACAAAAAATCCCCCGGCCGTCGCGAGAAAAATCGCGGCCAAAAGGGAAATAAATGCAATTTTGGTTGTTTTGGCTTTTTGTATCATATCGCACGTTCCATTTTAGCATATTTTCAAGCAAGCGTCCATCCCCAAAATGGCCACTATCGAAAAAGCCGATACTGATGCGGCAGATCGGCTTTTGATTGTGTGAAGAATATTTTTCCGCTTATCCCGCCCTCAAATCCTGCATTATTTCGGATTGAAAATGCGTGAGAGGCGACTGAAGCCTTTTCTGAAGCACCATTGAATAGAATATCGCCATCCAAACGATCAAGGCGAAAAAAGCAATCATGACCATCGTATTTTTTTCAATCTTGTTCATATATTTGCATTGCCAGCAGATTGTACAGGTATTGAATATTACGAACCGGAAATGTATCTCTTGCAAATAGATGAAGTTTTCATTAAGCGGTCAGATGTCGAGCCGCCTGGCAACTTTGAATCCGAGCCAAATCCCGGCAAACGCGCCAAGCGCACTCGTGAAAATGGACGAAAAGGAAAAAACACTTCCGCCCCAAAGCGCCGGCACATATCCTCCGATGATTGATCCGACAAACAATCCCGTCATGATAAAAGTCTTGGCCATGAGTTTTTTGTTTCTTGAATTATTTTTATTCTAGCACAAAAAAGCGGGCCTTGCCGCTTTTTTGCTTTGCAGTCTTCTTCAGTCAATCCGTTCTATCGGCGATGACCGCCGTGTCCTTTGCTTCCGCTGTGTCCGCTGTGTCCGCCGCTGCGATGTCCGCTGCTGTGATGACTGCTGTGTCCTTTGCTTCTGCTGTGTCCGCCGCGATGTCCGCCGTGTCCGCCGCGATGTCCCCTATGATCGCCGTGTCGGTTGTGATGTCGGTGGTTGTTGTGATCATTGTGGTCCTTGTGATGGCGGTGATGATCATTGTCATAATAGTAATAGTAGCCGGGGTAACCGCCATAGCAAGCATCTCCCATATACACGCGCTGTCCGTTTATGACCGCATATCCATCCGCATCACAGACATAAGCAGGTCCGTAGTGTCTGTAGGGTCCGTAATAACGGTCCGCCTTGGCACCCGGACTCATGCCGAAGCTCAAACCGACGGATGTCACAAGTCCCAAAAATCCAAGCAGTATTTTTTTCTTGAAGGACTGGCTTTTTGCAGGTTTCATAATATTGTCTTTGGACGTTGCCAATTAGAAATTATTTTGATTTTTTGTGGAGCTCCTATGGTGCGCGACCTTTCCAAACATGTTTGGCGCATCAAATATCTTTACGCGGCAAAAATTGCCCCGGTTTCAGTTTTTCTTCATTGGTTCTTAATAAAAAACAACCCCGCTCGCGCAGGGTTGTTCTTAGCGATCACTACCTAGTAGCTTCGCTTGTATTGATTGTTGTTCGTCTTCTTTTGCTGATAATGGGGACTTTTTTTGATCGTGCTCTGTTTCATCTTGTGTTTCATGCTTTGTCGCTGCTGTTTGCGAGGCTGCTGTTTGTGGGTTTGATACCCCGGCTGATTTCTATGCTTCTGGGGAGCTTGGTGAACCCCGTCAGCTCTCGCCGCAAGGCCGAAACCCGCTGCGAAGGCAACAATCAAAATTGCAGTCAGGACTCTTTCCTTGAGGAACTGGCTTTTTGACATTTTCATATTTTTTGCTCTTCTTGATTTATTTGATCTTTGGAGCTCCTGTGGTGCGCGACCTTTCCAAACATGTTTGGCGCACCAAATATCTTTACGCGGCAAAAATTGCCCCGGTTTCAGTTTTTCTTCATTGGTTCTTAATAAAAAACTCTTGTCGGATTTTAGAGAAAAGAAAGTATATAGATTATCAACCGCCCGATAAGGATGTACACAATGAGAGCGATGAGAGTCGGAATGTCGATCAAAAAACCGCCGAGCCGGAAGTTGGGAAATATATTTTGGAAAGGGGCGACGAGTACTGCGGAATTGGAATATACCCACTGAACAAAGGGAGCCGCCGTGTTTGCCGCAAAGAGCTTCAACAGAAAACGCGCGAGCAGAAGAAGCTCGATGACATAAAAGATCAAATTGACGATGAAAATGAGAATACGGACCATGGGTTTTCGTGCTAGCGGCTTATGCATATATATACAGAAGCCGAAATCCGGATATTTCAAACTGGCTTCTTAAGCCTAGGCCGCGGGAGCAGGGTTGTACCCTGCTCCCGCATGTTGCCGGGAATCGTTGTGTATCCAAAAACAAGATACGGCCTTGATCCCGTTAAGGCTGATTAATTTTTCTTGCTGTTTTATATCCCCAGCAATGCTCTAACATCCCCAAATAAGATTGCAAGATTTGGTTGAATTTTTCTTCCGAAATCAGATCTTCACGCAGCAGAAATTTATTTTCTTGTATTTTTCTCAACATCCTCTTTTTGGTTTTCGTCCGCAGAATTCGGTAATCGGAAAAATTCACCATTCCCAGGAAATCCACTCCTGAAGCCAAAGTTTTGAGATATATTTTTTCGGGATGGAGTTCCAGTCTTAGTTTTTCTTTCAGAAATATTTTTATCGGCAGGAATATGAATCGGCGATGAATGTTTTTTCAAAAAAAGGATAAAGGATCCGATAAATCGCGTGATGAAGCAATCTATCGCGAACCGTTGCTTTGTGAATATCCCTCGACTTGGGATCATTTATCTGGAACGCTTGATAACTGCCGTGCCGATAGGTATGATGAAGAAGATCACAGTGAAGCGAAAAGATATTATCCATCAACTTGAGAGAAAATTCTTGAACATCTCTCCGGCCTTTCTTTCCGCGTTCAAATTTCTTCCACGCTTCCAAAAGATTGTCAACGGAAATTATTTCTTCAAATGTTTCCGAAAAATTATTTTGCATTTCTAATTTTTTATTTTTTTCTTATGTCTTATAACCCCCCCCCCGACGCTTCTG
>DATGZC010000006.1:0-4793 GCA_035297345.1 Bathyarchaeia archaeon | reverse complement strand
AACCTCGCGCTTTATTCGAATCCGGACGTGGACAAGACGCTCGAAAAACTGCGTACGGAAACTGACGAAGCCGCCCGGGCCGACCTTTACAAAAAATTCCAGCAGACGCTCACTAATGATATCCCGGCTATTTTCCTCTATAGTCCGAACTATATTGCAACCGTGAACAAAAAAGTGGGGGGAATAAACATCTCGGCGCTCGTTTCGTCAGACGAAAAGTTTTCTGATGCCGCCAAGTGGTATGTGAAGACCAAAAGAGTGAGGAAGTAAATTCCGAAATAAAATAATTTCAAAATTAAAATCAATATGAATCCTATCGACAAAGAAAATCTTCATGACATAATCGAAAATATTTCAAATCAGTTGGTCGAAGGCCTTGATCTGGCCAAAGACGTGAAGGTCAAGGGCGGTTTCAGCGCGATTGAAATTTCTGGCATGGGCGGATCTTCGCTTCCGGCAAACTTGTTGAGAATATATCTCAGCTACTTGTTCAGAGGAAACAAGACGGGCTACAACCGGTTCGGGATCTATCAAAACAGATTTTATAAGCTTCCCCATGAAGCATACAGCAACTGTCTCAATATAATCTCTTCCTATTCGGGAAACACGGAAGAAACTGTCTCCTCGTTCGAAGAAGCTCTGGAGAATAGCTTGGCTTGTGTTGGGATCGCGGCCGGAGGCAAAGTGCTTGAGATGTGCAACGAAAAAAATATTCCCTGCGTGAAAATGCCAGACGGCGTACAGCCGAGGATGATGGCCGCCACCAATTTTGCGGCTATCTTTCAAATTCTTGTGAATGCCGGAATGATTGAAGACAAGCGGGACGAATTTCTCGAGGCGTCCGCGAAATTGAAAGAAAAAAGCGATGAATTCGAAGAACGAGGGAAGCAGATTGCCGAGCAGATTGCCGGAAAGACTCCGGTTGTCTATTCATCAACCCGATTCAAGTCATTGGCGATGATTTGGAAAATAATGTTCAACGAGAATGCGAAGACCCCCGCTTTTTGGAATTTCTTTCCCGAACTCAATCACAACGAAATGGTCGGTTTCACGAAATTGCAAGGAAATTTTCATCTGATCGTATTGAAGGATGAAGAAGATGATCCGCGCAACTTGAAAAGAATTGAAAAGACGACGGAAATCTTGAAAGGCCACGGAGTCGATTCGACGATCGTCGATATGCCCCAAGACGGGATGCTTTTCCGGATCTTTGCGACCCTCCAGATCGGCTGCTGGGCATCATACTATTTGGCGTTGAAATACGGCATCGATCCGACGCCGGTTGAGATGGTGGAAGAATTGAAAGAAAGGTTGAAGTCTTGACAAATTCGCGAAACGGGAGTATAATAAGACAATTGGAGTGACTTCTTCTCATTTTCCCAAATATTGCCTTTTTTAAGCCTTTTCACATACAAATGAATATCAAAGAACTTCTTGACGAAGCTCGTTCTATTTGGGGCGACAAGAAGTGCAATCTGTCGGAAATTATCGTCCGGACGGGAAAGGTTTTTGGGGATATATGCCATTGGGAGAGAAATGCGGAAAAGGATAAAGACGTACATAACGATGAAGAATTGAAAAAAAACTTGGCAATATAATCCTTGCAACTATCCGTTGGTGCGATGGTCTGGGTTATACCCGGAAGAGCGTATAAAACTGGCGATTGACTGCCAGAAAAAAATTCCCAAAACAAAATAATTTACCACGCCGAAGTGGTGAAATTGGCATACACGCAGCGTTCAGGTCGCTGTGGGGGCAACCCCGTGGAGGTTCAAGTCCTCTCTTCGGCACAAATACAATTTATTCTGTTAGAGACTCGCTTCGCGAGGTCCGCCCATCGCGGAATTTGGCAGAATAAATCTTTTAATCAATCAAGTTTAAACAATCAAAATTATTATGAAAAAAATTTCAAAGCCGGTTGACGGAGTAGTTCCTACTTCCGGACAATCAGCAAATTCCCGCCCGTCTGGCGGGCAGACTCGTCCGATGGGCGGGCAAAATTCTCCTTCGAGAAGAAGGCGAAGATTCGGTTCGCAGAAAAGAACCGGTCTCGCCTCAAATCAGCGGGGCGAGCAAACGAACAGAAGTGAAGCTGTTGAAAAATCAATGGCCGCTTTGCCGCGCAAAAAATCCGCACAGAGAAAAGCGGCCGCAGAGAGGACAGTGAGTGAAAAATCAAACGGTCTTCGCATCATTCCGCTTGGGGGACAGGAAGAAGTTGGACGGAACATGACTGTGTTCGAATATGGCGGTGACATCGTGATCCTTGATATGGGTCTTCAGTTTCCGGAAGAGGATAT
This sequence comes from Bathyarchaeia archaeon, assembly GCA_035297345.1. GTDB lineage: Bacteria > Patescibacteriota > Minisyncoccia > Moranbacterales > UBA11712 > JAPLXD01. Next base: position 2,493 of record DATGZC010000006.1, on the reverse strand, counting down.
GCCGGGGATCGACTATATCATTCCGAATATCAGCTATCTGAAAGGCCGGGAAAAAAATATCCGAGGCGTGATTTTGAGCCACGGACATATGGACCATATCGGGGCGGCGCCTATTCTTCTCAAAAAAATGAACTATCCGCCGATCGTCGGCCGTGATCTCACCTTGGCAATGGTCAAGAAAAAGCTGGAAGACTTTGAAAAAAATTCCGCCCAGAATCTGAAAGTGATGCGGATCAATTCGGTCCGCGACAAGATCCGGCTCGGAAAATTTGAAATCAATTTCTTCGATGTCGAGCACTCGATCATGGACGCGGTCGGAGTCATCATCAAAACTCCGGCCGGGACAGTCATCCATCCGGGCGACTGGACGATGGACAAAGACCCGATGAGCGGAAATGTCATGACCTATGCGCATCTCGCAAAACTTCCAAGCCCCCGCATCCTCATGCTGGAAAGCCTTGGCGCGGTCGATGTGCGTCCCGCGGCGACGAGCGAGAAGGAAATGTACAAGAATCTCGAAAAATTGCTTTCAGAGGCAAAGGGCCGGGTCATCATCGGAACTTTTTCTTCGCAGATACGGCGCATCGGGCACCTCATCGAATATGCCGAGAAAATCGGCAAGAAAGTGGCGCTCGACGGATACAGCATGAAGATGAACGTCGAGATCGCCAAAGAACTGGGCTACATCAAAGCTCACAAAGAAACTCTTATTCCGATTTCCGATATCCACAAGTATCCTGACAACCGGATTATTGTGATCTGCACCGGAGCGCAGGGAGAAGGAAATGCCGTTCTTTCGCGAATCATCACCGACCAGCACAGATATGTGAAAATCCAAAAAGACGATACGGTGATCTTCTCTTCCTCGGTCATACCGGGGAATGAGCGGACGATCCAGCGTCTCAAGGACAACCTATATAGAAAAAGCGACAATGTGATCCACACGGACATAATGGACGTCCATACGAGCGGACACTCGAATGCTTTTGACATCAAGGATATATTGCGGCAGGTCAAACCGGACTATTTTCTGCCGGTCTATGCCAACCACTATATGCTCAAGGAAGCGGCGCGCCTCGCGCGGGAAATCGGATTTCGGAAAGAAAATATTTTTGTGATCGACAACGGGACGCAGATCGAATTCGAAAAAGGGAATGCCAAAGTCCGGCCGCGAGTGGCGGACACCAGCTATGTGATGGTGGACGGGCTGGGAGTCGGGGATATCGGCCAAGTCGTCCTTCGCGACCGGCAAGTACTCGCGCAGGACGGGATGTTCACGATCGTCACAATCATTGATTCCAAAACCAAGCGCGTTATCGGCGAGCCGCAGGTGACGAGCCGCGGGTTCATCTATGTCAAAGAAAATTTCGACCTCGTGAACGCGACGAAACGAAAAGTGAAGGATGTTGTCGCACACGCGACGGCCAAAGACGAAGCGGTGGACTGGAACTATGTCAAAGACCAGATCCGCGATACGGTCGGCCAGTTTCTCTATCAAAAGACCGAACGCCGTCCGATGGTCCTGCCGGTGGTGATCGAAGTGTAGCGTCGTGAAACGCAAAACGAAAACCCGGGAGCCGAGTTCTCGGGTTTTTGGTTGACAATCTGAGCAACTGTGGTAATTTTGAAAGGCCGTAAAATTATATTTAGGAGGAAAAATCATGCTTCTTGCGGATAGTAACGGTACTTTGGCCGGTGAGCTGACGTCTGCCGAAAATATCTTGTTTATCGGCGGAATGGTAAGGCAGCTTCAGGCGACCGGATGGCAGGCCGTGAAAAAGCCTGGCCGGATGGAGCAAATATGGCGGCATCCGCGGCTTTGTCCAAACGGAGAATCGCTGCTGGATGCCTATAGGCGCCACTTGGGCTCATAAAGTCCTCAACATTATCTCAACGCAGACACAAGTCCCCGGCCATTTGGTACGGGGACTTTACTTTTTTTATATTCTCCTGTACAATTCACATCTAGTTTGGCCTAAGTCGAGATTCAACCTCGGTTTCATATATGAACAAATCGCATCTTATCATCAAAGGCGCGCGGGTGAACAATTTGAAAAACGTTTCGGTGAAAATTCCCCGCGACAAAATTGTCGTCGTGACCGGCCTTTCAGGGTCGGGAAAGTCATCGCTGGCTTTTGATACGATCTTCGCCGAGGGGCATCGGCGCTATGTTGAAAATCTTTCCGCCTATGCGCGGCAATTTCTGGCGTCCGTCAAAAAACCGGAAATTGAAAAAATCGAAAATCTTTCGCCGGTCATCGCAATCGACCAGAATTCAGTGAACCGCAGTCCGCGCTCAACGGTAGGGACGATGACAGAGCTCTATGACTGGCTGAGAATTCTTTTTGCGCGGCTCGGAAAGCCCCACTGCCCGAAATGCGGACGCGAACTGTCTCAAAAATCAGCTTCCGAAATCGCGGATGAGATAATGGAGCTGAGGAATGAAGCTTCCTTTGCCGCCGCCGATTCGAAAACTTTGGCGGGCAGGCAGAT
>DATGZC010000005.1:0-6650 GCA_035297345.1 Bathyarchaeia archaeon | reverse complement strand
GGATATTCACTTCTTCATAGAGCAAAGGATTTTTGAGCGAGTTTCTGACGCCGGCCATCGCCGCGAGGTGCATCACTTTGTCGATCTTTTCTTTTCGAAATATTTTTTCAAGCAGCTTTTCGTTCCGGATATCCCCGCGGTATAGTTTTAATTTCGCGCCTTTGAGAATTGTCTTCAGCCGATCTTCTTTGAGCCGCGGGTCATAATAGTCATTGAAATTGTCGATGATGACGACCCGATCCCCTCTCTCGATCAATTTTTTTGCCAAATGTGAACCGATGAACCCAGCCCCGCCGGTAATGAGTATTTTCATTGAAATTTCGAGTATTTACAACATATAAAGCATACCAAAAAACTGTTCTTTTATCAAATTTTTGGAAATTTAAAGCCCCCGATAGTCGGGGGCCATAAATTTTTGAAGAGACGCGGATTTACAAGAAGTTTAACCGATAAGGATCACCATCCGTGATATCAATCACTTGGCCCGCCCTTCCTTGCACTTTTGCATAATATTTTCCGACTGCCAGGTTCAGCGCTTTGTACCAGCCGGAAACTTTTTTGTTATAAACGGTTTTAGTTCTCTTGTAACTGCTGCTGTGACTGTTCTTTGGTTTCATTTTCCAGATATGGATTCTTTTTTTGCCGGATTTTTTGAGGGCGGAAAAACTCTTCGAGGCTTTTTCGACCTCAGTCCCGCCGATCTGGCCGTAGAGAGTGGCTTGAAGGTCGTTTTGGGCGAGAATCGTAAATCCAAATTCCCGAAAATCAGCCACCGCCCACATATCGTCGCCCAAGAAAAACAATTTGATTATATCCTCAAATTCATCGGCTCCATTTCTGGACGAGTAATAACTCCATTCGCCGGTGTCCGGATCATAAATTGACGCGCCTCCATCAGTTTGATGGTCAATGTCATGTACTGTCGTAAACCAAATTCTTCCCGAATTGTCCTCGGCGATCCGGTTTACAAAATTTGAGGACAAACTGCTATTTGAGGTTGTCCAGTTTGTCCAAGTGGAACCATTGAATTTCGAGACTCCGCTGTCGGTGGCAATCCACACATTGCCGGATGAATCGGTCTCCAGACTGTTGATCTTGTTGTTGGCTAGCCCGTCGTCCGTCGTATAATTTGTCCAGCTGCCATTGTGATATTGGTAAACTCCTGAGGGAGTTGTTTCGCCGTAGTACATATAAAACCAGTAGTCTCCGGTTGTGTCGTTGAAAGCGCCCGTCAATTTGGCTTGGTTTGCGTAGCTCATAACCTCATCCGCGGATATCGCAGTTGACCAAGTACCGGTTGTAGCGCTGCGTTTGATGAGGCGGATGCTGTCTTGACTGCCTATTCCGGTGGCCGATACCGATGCGGTCGCATAAACATTTCCCTGCGCGTCTCCGAATACGGAATAGAAGTAGCCGCCGTTGATTCCCGTCACCGATTCGCCAAGCACTTGTTCCCATACAGTTTGAGATGAAACGACGCTCCATTCCGTCCCATTGTATTGCAAAAGAGTACAAGGCGTGGCGCCGACCCAAACGTTTCCAGACTTGTCTGCATAGAGCGAATTGATTCCCCATTGGGCGCCGTCAACCCAATTGACGTTCCCATCGACTAGATTTTTGAGAGTGTCGGTATAATCGACCCAATCTCCGTTGGCCGTGAATTCATAAATAAAGCTTTCACTGAATCCATCGCCGTTCGAATCGCCCGATTCGTAGGCGTGGAACCATTTGTTGCCGTTTGTATCCAAAACGGCTTTGTCCACATTCCTGATCTTGGATGTGGCTTTGTTGACCAAAAATTTGGTTTGCCAAGTGTCAGCCTTGGCCGGGGACGACAGAACAAGTGCCGTCACAAGGCAAAATGCCCCTGCGATTGTTTTTTTCATTTTTTTGTTTTAGTTTTTATCAAAAAGAAAATTTATGCTTTGAATATAATCAAATAACGACGTGTCAAGAATATTATACACAACTATTTTTTCCTAGCGCCCGTCCGCACATAGTAAATTATGAGAAAAATGTTGAGAATAGGCCAGATAAAAACAGAAAAATACTTGAGCCACATAATACTATAAAAACCGAACATGCCAGATCCGATATTCAGCCATATAGATAAATTTGCCAGTACCGAGAAGACAATCAAAGCTAAAATCTTTCTTTTTGCAAGAGCAAGCACTATTAGAGAAATAATAAGACAAACCCCTAAAAGAAAAGCTGTAATCAAAAGATCGATTCCTGGGTCTCCAAAAAATAGCATAATTTTTAGTATTAATTTTTAGAAATTCTTTATATATTCCAGATCTTCGATGAGGAGATCAGCTGCTTTCTGATCTATACAAACCGTCGCGCTTTTCTTTATGTGATCAATCAGGTGATCGATATGCAGGCAAATTTCTTTTTGTATTTTTTCCGCTGATTTTTTGTTTTTTCTTTCCCCTTTCATTCGTTCAAAAAGAGACTCGATGCGAATAAGCCGGGCTTGAAAATAATCGAATTCTTCTTGCCCTGAGATCAGATTGAGATCGTGGAAATAGTGCCCGACATTTTTTCGAATGGCGTCGAGACTGGTCGTGATTTGAAAGTTCACCTGTTTTTCGTTTGAATTCTCGGCTTTGTCGACCGCGACGATCTTGAGTGTATAATTTCCCAGATACTCGAGCGAAAGATCGACATTTTTTTCTGTCCAATTCAAATTTTGGCCGTCTTTTTCCATTTGCCAATTCTCACTTTCAATTCCGGATTCGGGATCTTCCGCTTTAAAATCAATTGTCAAAGTCTTGTCATTAGTATAATCCATTTCCTCCGGCGAGGAAATACTTATGGCTGGCGGAGTCGTGTCAGATTCGTATATCACTTCATCGCCGGATATTTCCACTTCAGCTCCCTGAATTTCGTTTAACTGCACGCTGCCCTCAATTGAAACTGAAGACTCTTTTGCATTACCCGGATCATCCGGATTTTCTGCTATGTCAGCCACTTCAACTCTATAGTTGCCTTTGCCTGTCCCTTGAGAGATAATTTTGTATTTCCCTTCTTCGGGATTGGGGATCGTGATAAATTCAGAATTCGTATCAAAGCCGGTATAGTAAGCCCCCTCAATTTCATCGTATATCCCATTTGTCACAAAATTTTTTCCTATTTTTTGTCCACTCGGGGATTCAACTTGAATATCTATTGGAGAATGAGCATCAATCAACAGAAGGCTCGGAATATGCCATTTTCTAAATTCACTTGCAGGTTTCTTTCCCGTAAAAATTTCAATAATATCTTTTTGAGCATCAGTAGGAAGATTATTATGCCCCGATTGAAAATACAGTGTTTTGTTAGCAACTAAGTTTGATGCTTCGGCGGAATTTAATGAAACGGTGCCATCTCCATCGCTTTTTCGAAGACCTTGATCGCCTATCCACGGCATTTCAAACCCATGCGGATATCCATGTTCCCACAATTCCCCCATGCCTGCATTGATAACATTGAATCCAGAAATTGTAGATGATGGTGTATTTTGTTTTCCAATAATCTTTGTAAATTCAACATTTTTCAACGTCTTTATTTTTTCGACATTATTCAAATTTTCCAAAAATTCATTTCTGGGATAATTGGTCGGATAGCCTGACCGCAAATCATAACTGCTCCCATTGTCGTCATAAAGATAATCATAAGCTGGTAAAAGTTCCCGTACAGAATCCATCGGCAAGCCGCGAATATAATGAAATACACTGTCGAAGCCGTTCTCTTTGGCTTCTTGGTTTAGAAAATATTTTCCGGCCGTTTCAAAGATATCAGAGAAAAATGCACCTGCTTCCCATTTCACATAATCCTTTGGCGCGCCCAGTTGCGGGGTTCCGACTGTGATCAGCTGGTCGACATCGCCGTTATAATAGTCGCTCTCGATATATTCTCTTGCAAGCAATCCTCCCATTGAATGAGCGACGATATCGACTTTCAAACGGCCCGTATCTGCTTTGATCCGGTTTATTTTGTCGCGAAGAAGTTTTGCATTGTCGACGTTGCTATCCCGCCATTCGTAGGGAAATTCGAAATAATTTTTTCCAGATTCATACCCGTTCGCCAAAAATTCGTCCCGCAAATTGTCATAAGTATGAAAAATCGGATCGATTTTCCATTCACCATCCACTTTCCATGATCCCATTATCCCCGGGATGACAATCACCGGGTCGGGACCGACGTTTGAATCTTTTCCGAGCCAGGGGTCAATTATCACGCCATCCAAAACAACGTTGCCCTTCCCACTTCTATTGTCCGGCCAACCAAAAGTGCTTCGGTATTGCGGTCCAGACGGGTCTCCCCACCAGCAATTCCGCGCGTCCAGTCGATCACGCGGCGCTTGGATGACATCCTCTCGCAGCCAGACTTTCGCCCCGCAACCATTCTCAAATATCGAATTGTATTGCACATCCGCGGTTCTCCCGTTCATTGAGCCATAAACTCCGCAATATCTGTTATACGCAATGATATTCTCTCTGATAGGCTTCGGTGGCGCGCCGATTATCGCCAATCCTTGACTCCAGCTGAACTTTATCTCCGATTTTGTCAGACTAAAATCCGACCGATTGTTAACCATCAAAGCTTCACTGTTCCAGTTGGATCCTCCCGCATACAATATGGAAGCGTATTTGATTTCTCCGGGTCCTCCATCTCCTCCAATATTGAGCGTAAACCAGTCACCTTTGTCGGGCCTCGTGGTTTCTCCATCTCCGTTCACATCGCCCCCAAAGAAATCGTCTCGTTCCGAGGTGAAAATTATCCTGTCCTTTTGGGTTCCAACAGCAGTGATACCGCCGAAAACATTCAAGGCTCCTTTTTTATATTTTAATTTCACGATTACCCCAGGCTCGATTGTCAGTGAAGAGCCAATGTCAAAAGTCAAACTTCCCTCGATCAAATAAGGGCTTTCCGATTTTTTCCAAGTGGTTTCCGTTTTTATATGCGTTCCGTCGGGATAAATTTTCCCGTACGACGCATTCGAAACGTGTACGCCAAAAAGAAATGCGCTTGAAAGCAAAAAAGATACAAATAAAAATTCCCTCCTCATAAAAATTTCTATTTATTTTGTTTTGTTTTTAGGCAGCCGAAATAATTTTGAATTATTATAACACAAATTAGTTCCTTATGGGATCCGATAGACAAAGATCGTTTTCCCTACCCGCGCCACAAGATTGCTTTTCAAGATTGTATATTTGCGGTCCGGCGGAATATCTTTCGAGTAGACATTGTTCATATATTCAAAGACCGAGACAGCGAGATATGATCCGGAGGGCGGCAAAATTCCCGAGTCTTGCAAGTTGTAGAATTTTTGTCCGTCGCCGAAATAGTATCGGAGCGGCACATCGGCGAAGATTTGAGTATAGATTTCGTGCACATCGTTGTCAGTCATCCATCTCCCGAGCCGGCGGACGTCCGATCCGCCCCAGTCATAGTTCGAATCGGTGGCAATCTTGTAGCCCGAGTCCGTTCCGCCCCCCAAGATGTTGTAGTACTCGAGATAATACGGAAAGGAGAGAAAAACAGAAATCAGCATGAGTATCGCCGCAATTGCGAAAATTTGTTTGAGCCTGATTTTTCGCAGTCTTTTTTCCCAAAATGCGTCCACCCCTTTCCCAGTGAGAAGCGCCATCGCAAGAATCACCGGCATGATATGTCGCAAGCCGATCTGGAACGTCGAGCGAAGCGTGACGGCCATATACGAAAAGATGAAGACAAGCAAAAGAAGCGATAACGGGTTGGATAGAAAATCAGAAAACTTTTTTTTGCGCTTTTTCCCATTCATAAACAGGCCATAGAGCATGAGCGATAAGACCAAAAGAGTGAAAAAATGCAGACCGAGTGAAAGTTTCGTCGCATAGAGAACCGGGAAATACCAGAGGCCCGCTCCTTCATTGCCATAGACGTGGCCGAGGAAATATGTGTTCTGCGCCGAAACGACCATCCGGCTCACGACCATGAAAGTGCCGTTCGCATATTCAGCCAGCCCCTTTGTGAGCGGATTGAGATAGACCATGGTCGCGAGAATTGAATGGCCGATTTGCGGCAGCTGCTCTTCGGGATAGTTTTCGTTGATTTTTTGCACCAGCATATCGTTTTCCATATTCCAGGTGTGGAAAGAATAGAAAACGGAAACAAAAAAAAGAGCGAGGACGACAATCGCCGCATAGGAAAAAATATATTTGAGCATGATCGAAATGCGGTCTCGAGCGACCCAATCTCGAACTTCGACAAAAATCATATAGAGCAAACCTCCCGAAAAAGCGGCCGGAAGCAAAACGATCGAAGAAAATTTGGAGACCAGGGCAAGAAAAAAGAAAAACGAAACGAGAAAAAACCACCAAGCTGTCTTTCTGCCTTCAGCGGACCGTTTGAGATATATTCCGAATGAGACGAGCGCCAGGCCAATGAGGATCGCCGACATAAAATCGATCACCACGAACGATCCGTGGGCGATCGAGAACTGGGAAATCGCAAAAAAGAAAAGGCCGAGCACCGCCGCCCGCGCGCTCCAGATTTTTGTGAGCAGGAAAAACAGCAGATACAGCCAAAGCGTGTTGGCGAGAATGACAGCGAGGCGCGCAAAGAACGCGATCTGGTCGGGACTGTTCCCGGGCTGGAAAAGATACATCGTCCCGAAATGGTCC
>DATGZC010000004.1:0-8104 GCA_035297345.1 Bathyarchaeia archaeon | reverse complement strand
AGTTCCGCCCCCGCCGTTTTTCCGCCCCGCCACCGAAGCTCCGCTTCCGCCGTCCAGCTCTTTGACGAAAAAGAAGCTGGACTGCCAAAACTGAAAATTTTTTCCCACACTTTTTTGATTTCGCGCGCATTTTTTTCTTTTTAAAAGGAATGGAAAAATTTTCAGTTTTGGAACGCCCCGCCAAGGCGGGGCGGGCGGAAGCGAGGCAGAGGCTAAACAGAATTTTGGAAAAAAGTTCGAGCTTGGTTGTATAAACATACATTTTAAATAGAAAAGCCTCCGGCGGAAGTCCGGCGGAGGCTGGTGAGGCTGGAGCTTGAAGAGGTTAGACCTGAAGGCGGAAATATCTTTGGGCATTTGTTGTAACTTCAGTGTCGAGACCGATGTGCCAGGGCATATCGAAGCCAGTGAATTTGTTTTTAATATGATCGATGAATATTCCCTGGAACATTGATAGGCCTGTCGGACCCATAACAGTGAAAAAGACGCTATCCTCGTCGACGTCAAAATCTGTAAAGCGTGATCCGTGGTTGCTGAGTAAATCCAAAAAATTTATTTTTTCAGCAAACCATGTTTTTAAGGAAATAATTATCGGGGTAGTGCTAACCTCGCCTTTGCCAAATTGCCATCCCATAGGAGCATACATGTTAATGATGCCTCTATAGAGCGGAAATACAGAGCTTTTTTCCTTCCTTGTTTTTTGCTCGCATTTTAAGCGGGCAATTATGGGACAGCATTGAGGGTTGCGTGAAATCAATCTCGAGACTAGCATCTCAACAAGAGAGAGATGCGTGTCAATCAGATCCTGGATGTGCTCTGCATATCCAGTTTGCTGACCATCGACGCCAGCTTGTTTCATATTTCCTTTGCCCTCCAAATATATTATTTTTTTAATGCTCCGGCTAAATTGTAGAGTATTTCGATACTATTGTCAACCTTCGAAATTAGTTTTAATATGTGAATAAGCGCTAAATTTGCCTTATATTAGACATTTTTATGGATGCGAAAATTGAACTTCAAAGATACAAAAAAATCGTTGATCGGCGCTTGGCCGAATATTTTTCTGAAAAAATAAAGGAAGCCAAAAAAATTGATCCCTTGGCTGTCCAAGCGATCAAAAATATCCGCGATTTGACGCTCGCAGGAGGAAAACGCGTACGGGCGTCTTTTATGTATTGGGGCTACAAGGCGGCCCAGCCTACGCGGAGCTTCGGCGAGGCAAGCGGGCGGCGTGACGATGAAAAAATAATCGAAGCTTCGATGAGCATCGAGCTTACGAATATATTTTTGCTGATCCACGATGATATCATCGATCGGGACGATTTTCGTCACGGCGTGAAGACGATCCACAAAAGATACGAAAATCTGGCGAGGAGATTTTATAAGCAAACGGATCCAATTCATTTCGGCGATTCGATGGCACTGGTGGTCGGCGACATGGCGGCGGCGGCCGGGAACGAAATCATTTTCAATTCAAGATTTTCGCCGGAGCGGATCCTGAAGGCGCTCGACAAGCTGCAGGATATCATCTCCGTCACCGTGGGTGGCGAGTTGATGGATGTGATCCTTGAAGCGCGAAGACGTGCGACGGAAGAAGAGATATTGAAAGTACACGAGAACAAAACGGCAAAATATACGGTCGAAGGTCCCTTGCATCTGGGAGCGATGCTGGCTGGCGCCGACAAAAAGATTCTCTCGGTTTTGAGCGCTTATTCAATCCCGGTCGGGATCGGTTTTCAGATACAAGACGACATTCTCGGTGTCTTCGGCAATGAAAAAAAACTGGGAAAGCCGATTTGCAGTGATTTGCGAAAGGGAGTGCAGACTTTGCTCGTATCAAAGGCGGTGGAGAACGGAAATTTGAGCCAGCGGCGGATTCTGAAACGCTTGATCGGCAAAGCGGACGCGACGGAAGGAGATATCGAAACATTCAAAAAGATTGTCATTGAAACAGGTTCGCTCGACTATTCAAAAAAAATGTCCGAAGAGCTGGTTCGGAAAGGAAAAAAAGCCATTGAAAAATCCGGCATCCGCAAAGACGCCAAAGAATTCCTGATCGGAATCGCGGACCACATCGTGAACCGGGAAGTATGATGACAGTGATCAGTGAACAAGGGTTAGTGATTTATTTTTTTAAAAATAAAAGGCCTCATTAGAGGCCGAGTCAAGTTGAGTAGGTTAACTTTTCAACAAGTCAGCGGTTTTGCCGAACGTCGGATGACCATCTCAAGACTATTAATGAATAGGGCGCTTGAGGTGGTGATAAGCGTCGGCAATTCAATTCCCTGATAAATATTGGAGTCGTCACATAGCCTCTTTTTTTTGAGACGGCATTCGTTTATGCAGCTGCAAAAAAAACAGGTCTCGTCCATGAAAAATATCTTGGGTGCCATTTTATTTCCTCCCGCCAAGTTTGGCGTTTGATAGTTGTTTTCAAAAAAGATCTGTCGAAATACTATCATTTTTTCACGCCGTCGGTCAAATACAAAGCTTGTTGTGCTTTTTGAAACTATTTTATATAATATCAACGTGAAGCTGAATATCATCTAACGCTAAAATAAACGGGGTTTTTGTTCCCAGTTTTCTATTTTTTATGCCTGAAATAAAAAATATTCCCACTCATGTCGCCATTATTCCTGACGGGAACCGGCGGTGGGCAAAAAAGAAAGGACTCCAGCCATGGGAAGGACATAAAGAGGGAGTGAAAAGTTTTGAGAAAGTTCTGCGGGAGAATCTTGATTTGGGAGTGAAGTATGTGACGTTCTGGGGATCATCGGCGGACAATTTGAGAAAAAGGCCATGGCGGGAGAAGAGGGCGCTTCTTGATATATATAGGCGCAATTTTTTGAGGCTCCTGGACGACAAAGATATCCACGACAATGAAGTCTGTATAAACGCAATCGGCCGATGGGAAGAGCAATTTCCCGCGGCGCTCAAAGATATCATCCGGAAGTGCATCCGAAAGACGGAAAAATACAAAAAACATTGTCTGAATTTCATGCTTGCCTACAGCGGGGATGATGAAATGGTCGAAGCGGCCAATAGTCTGCTGGCGAAATGCAAAGGGAAAGTACGGCGTATTACTGCTAAGATGATCAAGGATCATCTGATGACGCGGGATCTGCCGCCGGTTGATCTTTTGGTTCGAACGGGAGGAGAACCGCACAACAGTGCAGGGTTCATGATGTGGGACGTTTCCAATGCCCAGCTTTATTTTTCAGAAGTCCTCTGGCCGGATTTCGACGAGAAAAAAATGCGCGAAGCGATATTGGACTACGGCAGAAGAGGAAGAAGATTTGGAGGATAGATTGGAGTTTTTCAATTTCAAATAAAAATTTACGATTATTTATGAAACTAAAATTAATCGCACTTGTTTTGCTGTTGATCCCGGCGCTGGCTCTAGCCCAAGAAAGCCCTGCCAAAAAGAAGGCCTATTTTTTCTATGGCGATACTTGTCCGCATTGCAAAAAAGTGGAAGCGTATTTTCAGGAGAGCGGAATATACGACAAATATGAGATAACAAGCCTTGAATTTTCAGATCCTTTCAACACCAGACTGCTGTTAAAATTCGGTGATGCATTCAACGATCCGGCCAAGGGGGCTGTGCCGGCGATCGCGTTCGATGACAAGTTTATTGTTGGCGATCAACCGATCATCGACAATTTTGTCAAGGAGATTGATGCGTCCAACAATTCCTATGAGTTGCCAGATCCTGACAAAATCGCAAATGCAAAAGGCAATAAAATCAGTGCGAATGATACAGGCGGCCAGCAGACTGCCACTGCTGAAACTGCGGCGGGCAAGTCGGCGGGCGAAGGAAACAAAAAGAATTATTTCCCTGTAATAATCATAGCGCTCGCGATTTTGGCGGTCGGCGCGCTGGTTTATATAAATCGTAAAAAAGAATAATTTTATGGCGATGCAGTTTACTGATCAAAACTTTGAGCAGGAGGTACTCAAAAGCGACAAGCCTGTTCTTGTTGATTTTTGGGCGGTTTGGTGCGGTCCCTGTCAGATGATGGGTCCGATTGTTGAAGAATTGGCTGAAGAATTGAAAGACAAATATAAAATCGGCAAGATGAATGTCGATGAAAACCGAGAAACAGCGTCCAAATTTGGGATTATGTCCATTCCAACTCTGATTATTTTCAAAGGTGGAGAAGCAGTGAAACAATTCGTCGGTGTGCAGGCGAAAGAAAATTTGAAGGAAGAATTGGAAAAAGCCTAAAGTCTAATTTCTAAAGCCTAAACGAAGCCTAAATTGTAAAAGTCTGAAGTTTTTTCTATTTTAAACTTTAGACTTATAACACTATGCCTGATACAATTTACGATCTGATAATAATAGGCGCGGGTCCGGCGGGGCTCGCTGCTTCGATATACGCTTCCAGATACAGGATCAATCATCTTGTGATCGGAAAGGAGCCGGGCGGACAGGCGGTGGAAGCGCACAAAGTTGAGAACTGGCCGGGAACGAAATCAATTTCCGGTTTTGAGCTCACCCAAAACATGCGCGAGCACGCTGCGGGTTTGGGCGCCGAAATCGTGATGGATTCCATATCAAACATATCGCGCGGCGGTGATTTTTTTGATGTCACGGCGCATACGGCGCAGTACAAAACAAAAAATATCATCCTGGCTTTGGGAATGGAGTATAAAAAACTTTCCATTCCCGGCGAGGAAGAATTCAAGGGCAGGGGAGTTTCGTATTGTCCCACTTGCGATGCGGCATTTTTTGGCGGCAAGATCGTAGCGGTCGTCGGAGGCGGGAACAGCGCGGCTTCGGCGGCGCAGCTTTTGGCTCAGTATGCCTCGAAAGTCTATGTCATCTATCGCGGTGAAAAATTGAAGGTTGATCCGGCCTATCTCGAGAATTTTTCGAAAAACGAAAAAATAGAAATCATCTACAATACGAATGTCAGGGAGATAAAAGGCAACAGCAACGTGGAAAGAATTATTTTAGACAAAAAATATAACGATAAAGACGATCTCGAGGTTCAAGGCGTGTTCATTGAGATCGGAAGCGAACCGGGAGTGGAATTGGTCAAACAATTAGGAGTCGAAGCGGATGATCAGGGGTTTATAATTGTCAATCCGGACCAGAGCACAAATGTGGCGGGAATATACGCCGCGGGCGACGCAACCACCGGATCCAACAAATTGCGCCAAATTCTCACCGCGGCGGCAGAGGGAGCGGTGGCGGCAGCGAGCGTGTATAAAAAAATTCAAATTTCGTAAATTTCGAATTTCGAATTTCGATTGAATTTTGAATGACTCAATTTCGAAATTAAAAAATTCAAATATTAAGCTTTGAATCAAAATTCAAAATTCAAAATTCAAAATTCTTCCGGCAAATTACTTGACAGCAAGATCGAAATAAAAAGCAAGTATAAGCTTACCAAAAAAAACCTCCCCGTCATCTATACTCCGGGCGTGGCTGAATTGTCACGGGCAATCGCAAGAAACAAAAAGAAGGTCTATGACTTGACCTGGAAAAAAAACAGCGTAGCGATCGTTTCGGACGGCAGCGCTGTTTTGGGTTTGGGAAATCTCGGGCCGGAGGCGGCGCTTCCGGTGATGGAAGGGAAAGCCACTCTTTTCAAAGAAATGGGAGGCGTGGATGCGGTACCGATGGTTCTGGCGACGCAAGACGCCGAAGAGATAATAAGGATCACAAAAGCGATCGCCCCGGGATTCGGCGGGATCAATCTTGAGGATATTTCCGCTCCGCGCTGTTTCGAAATAGAAAGGCGGTTGATAAAAGAATTGGATATTCCCGTTTTCCACGACGATCAGCACGGGACGGCCGTTGCCGTGCTTGCGGGTCTCATCAACGCGTTCAAAGTTGCGAAAAAAAATATCAAGAGCGCGAAGATTGTCATATCAGGCGCGGGTGCGGCAGGACTCGCCATCACGAAATTGCTTTTGGAATATGGCGCAAAAAATGTCATCATTTTCGACAGCCGCAGCCCGTTGTGCAAGATATGCGCCTACAACAAGAACGATGCCAAGGACGAAATAGCGAAAAAAACAAATCTCGGCAACTTCAAGGGAACTCTGAAAGAAGCGTTGGTTGGCGCAGATGTTTTTGTTGGAGTTTCGGCGCCGAATTTATTGAAAGCAGGCGACGTCAGGCGAATGAATGGCAAAGCGATTGTTTTTGCGATGAGCAATCCTGTGCCTGAAATATCCTATAAAGAAGCCAAAAAGGGAGGGACAATGGTTGTTGCAACCGGCCGGTCGGATTTTCCCAACCAGATCAACAACGCGCTCGTCTTTCCAGGACTATTTCGGGGCGCGTTGGACACCAGAACCAAAATTATCACCGACAAGCTAAAAATAAAAGCGGCCGAGGCCATTGCCGGTTTGGTGAAAAATCCAAAAAGTGATAAGATAGTGCCAGAAGTGCTGGATAAAAAAGTCGCAAGGGCGGTTAGCGGTGTATTTCGCAGATAGTATTTTGTATTTGGTGTTTATTTATACCAGATACCAGCTACTAACTTCCAAATATCAAAAAAATGAAAATACAAAAACAAATAATCTCCAAAGAATCAAAAAGCCAAATCGAGTTTATCGATCTCACGCACGATATCGAGGACGTGCTCACAGCGTCGGGAGTGAAATGCGGACAGGTCTGTGTTTTCTCACCTCATGCGACAGCCAGCATCGCCATCAATGAAAACGAGTCACTGCTGCTTCAGGATTTCCAAAGGCTGCTATATCGTCTCGTTCCGATCGACGAAAGATATTCTCATGACCTGTTCGAACTCAAGCGGACGGTCCGTTCTGACGGACGCTCGAACGGCCACAGCCATTGCAAGGATTTTTTGGTAGGCGTGAGCGAGACTATTCCGGTGGAAGACGGAAAAATGCTTCTCGGGGAGCACCAAAATATTTTTTTGGTAGAAATGGACGGGGCGAGAAAACGCGATGTGATTGTGCAAATAATAGGCGAATAAGCATGAATAGTCTTGTCCGCGATTTAATCTATCAGGGCTACCTCAAAACCGATCGCATCATTGATGCGTTTTCCAAAATAAAACGCGTTGACTTTGTGCCGGAAGAGCTGGAAAGCGCGGCTGAGGCGAATATCCCGCTTCCCATCGGCCAAGGTCAAACGATTTCTCAGCCACTGACGGTGGCTTTTATGTTGGAAAAACTCGAGCCGATGCCGGGAGACAAAATTTTGGATGTCGGCTCGGGATCAGGCTGGACGACAGCGCTTCTCGCGAATATTGCCGGGAAAAAGGGGAAAGTGATTGGAATTGAGCGGATCAAAAGCCTTTGCGACTTCGGGACGAACAATATCAGCAAGTATAATTTCCTAAGCGGCGGGCGTGCGAAAATCATCTGCGCCGACGGATCGCAAGGATACGTCAACGAAGCGCCGTACAATCGAATTCTTGCCTCCGCCTCGGCCGAAGAAATCCCGAAAGATCTCAAAAAACAATTGGCCGTCGGCGGCCGGTTGGTCATTCCAGTGAAAGGCAGCATCTGGATGATCGAAAAAAAGTCCGACAAAGTTTTCGAGGAAGTTGAATACCCGGGATTCGCTTTCGTGCCGCTGATAAAAAATCAGAGCAACAAAATCGGTTGATTTTTCCGAAATATAGCTGCAGCTTTCTTTTTTGACGAAGGGGGCTTTTTTTGTTATGTTCAAAGGAGAAATGGCTGCCAGAAGAGAATATTCTTGAGCGCTCGGCGTAGAAAGTATTGACAGCAAAAAATAGTGATGTAAAATGAATTAGCACTCCATTGATGAGAGTGCTAATAAGCTGATTATACAAAAATGGATCTGAATAAACTCACTTTCAAGTCGCAGGAGGCGCTTCAGGGCGCCCAACAGATGTCGCAGAGCCGGGAGCAGAATGTGGTAGATGTCTTGCATCTTCTCTACACACTCCTCGGTCAGTCGGAAAGCGTTGTGCCGACGGTCGTCGACAAGCTTGAAGTCGATCGCGAAAGATTGAAAAAGAAAATTTATGCCGACATTGAAAAGATCCCGAAAGTGACGGGCGCTCCTCAATTCTATCTCTCGCCTGAAATGGCGAGCGTCCTCCAGGAAGCCTTCAGCGAGGCGCAGGCGATGGGGGACGAATATGTTTCA
>DATGZC010000003.1:0-5363 GCA_035297345.1 Bathyarchaeia archaeon | reverse complement strand
CCCCCCCCCCCGACGCTCTTCGTCAAATCGCCGTATGTGGATAAATATGGTAAAATGACATTATGAAAACAATTCTCATCGTCGGTCTGGGAAATCCCGGAAAAGAATATGCGCGTACCCGCCACAACGCCGGGTTTATGTTCGTGGACTATTTTTGGCAGAGATTCCAAGATGAATTCGGATTTTCGGATTGGGAATTTTCGAAAAAACTGAAATCCGAAATCAGCATCGGGAAAATAACGGCAGGAGCAAGGTTGTACCTTGCTCCGGATGTTGTCAAGAAAGCGGAAATAAAAGAAGCAGGGTACAACCCTGCTCCTGCGCAGAGAATCATCCTCCTCAAACCCCAGACCTTCATGAATCTTTCGGGCGAAGCGGTTTCGACGGCAGCAAAATATTATAAAGTGGAACTTGAAGTTATTATCGCCGTCCACGATGACGTTGATTTCGCGCTCGGGAAATACAAAATTTCCAAAAATTCAACTTCGGCCGGACACAACGGCGTGCAAAATATCATCGACATGCTCGGAACAAAAGATTTTACAAGAGTCAGAATTGGCGTCGACAATCGCGGAGAAAAAGAAATTCCCACTGAAAAATACGTCTTGGGGAAATTCACGGCTGCGGAAATGAAAATTGTTTCAAAAATATTGCCAGAAATTTCTGAGAAAATTTCAGAAATATTTTAAGGGGCAGGAGCAAGGTTGTACCTTGCTCCGGATGTTGGCGAGAAAGTGAAAATAAAAGGAGCAGGGTACAACCCTGCTCCTGCGTGTAGTCTCTGCTTTATGTAAAATGCCAGATACAAAATACTACACTTTTTTTCTTGCCGCTTGGACGCGTTTGGTTTCGTTGAGGATTTGCTTCCGAAGTCTCACGCTGTTAGGCGTGACTTCGAGATATTCGTCGTCGCCCATGATTTCAAAGCCGCGCTCGATCGTGAGTTCCATATGCGGAACAAGATGAATGGCTGCATCGGCGCCCGCGGAGCGCATATTCGTGAGATTCTTTCCTTTGATCGGATTCACGGCGAGGTCGTTTCCTTTGGCTGTGTTCCCGATCACCATTCCTTCATACACTTCCGTGTTCGCCCCGATATAGAGCATGCCGCGGTCTTGAAGATTGGCGAGAGAAAAAGCCAGAGCTTTTCCGCCGACCATCGAGGCCATCGAACCGGTGTCGCGCTTCGATATTTCTCCCGCGTACGGGCGGAATTCCAAAAACCGGCTCGAAAAAATTCCCTCGCCGCGCGTTTCAATCATGAATTGATTGCGATATCCCAAAATGCCCCGGGTCGGAATCTCAAAAACCATCCGGACCTGTCCGCCTTCCTGCTTCATTTCGGTCATCGTGCCTTTTCTTTTGCCGAGCGTTTCAATGATCGTTCCTGAAAATTTTTCCGGCACGTCGATCGTCGCTTCTTCGTACGGCTCAAGTTTTTTCCCCTCTTCTTCTTTGATAATCACCTGGGGTTGAGAAACTTGGAGTTCGTAGCCTTCGCGCCGCATATTCTCAAGAAGAATCGCGATGTGAAGCTCTCCTCGTCCGCTCACTTTATAGAAATCTCCGCTTGAGAAATCCACTTTGAGACCGACATTCACTTCGAGTTCTTTTTCGAGCCGTTCTTTGATCTGCTTGGTGGTCACAAATTTCCCTTCCCGGCCCGCAAAAGGGGAATCGTTCACCAAAAAGTTGAGGGTGATGGTCGGCTCGTCGATCTTGATCGCTGGAAGCGGTTCTTGGTCGGCGTTTGCGCAGATTGTTTCACCGATGTCGATATCCGGAATACCCGCGACCATCACTGTATCTCCACCGACGGCTTCAGTCACTTCTTTCCTCGATATGCCCTCAAAGTTGAACATCTTGATTATTTTTCCTTTTCTCGACTCGCCCGTCGGTTTTTTGACGCATACTTCGCCGCTCCGAATCGTTCCTTCATATATTCTTCCGATGGCGAGCCGCCCCAAAAAATTGTCATATCCCAAACTGAAAGGCTGCATCCGAAAAGGCGCCTCCGGGTTCGAAATCGCGGCCGGGACTTTTTCGAGAATCGTATCAAGAAGCGGTGTGAGATCTCTCGAATCATCATCGAGACTTCTTTTGGCAATTCCTTCGCGCCCGATCGCATAGACGACCGTGAAATCAAGCTGTTCGTCGCTCGCGCCAAGATCGAGGAAAAGTTCAAAAACTTGTTCCTGCGCGATTTCAGGGCGAGCCGCGGGCTTGTCGATCTTGTTGATGACGACGATCGGTTTGAGGCCAAGCTCCAAAGATTTTTTGAGGACGAAACGCGTCTGCGGCATCGGGCCTTCCTGCGCGTCCACGACGAGCAATACTGAATCGATCGAACGCAAAACCCGCTCCACTTCCGAACCGAAATCGGCGTGCCCGGGCGTGTCCACGATGTTGATCTTCGTGTCTTTATAGAATATGGAGGTATTTTTTGAGTATATGGTAATACCGCGCTCCTTTTCGAGCGCGTCGCTGTCCATCGTGGCGGTTTCCTCCGTCACCATTCCGGTCTGACGCATAATGGCGTCTGTGATTGTGGTTTTGCCATGATCGACGTGCGCGATGATGGCAATATTTCGAATCTCCATGATAATTTTCTATCCTCTCCTCCTCAGGTGAGGAGGGGGCAGGGGGAGGTGTTGCTTCAGTCATCTGGACTCTCAACACCCCTCTGTCCTTCGTACATCTCCCCTCATCTGAGGGGAGAAGGTTTTAAATAAAATATATTTCAAAAATAAAAACCGCGAGAGCGGCAAATTTCTGAGAAAATTAGCTCCGGGACGATTGGTCTTTTGTGATACTAGCAGGAAAAATAGTTTTTGTCAAAAAAAAAGAGCAGGCTGAATTTCTCCAACCCGCCCCAGATCAGCATGCATTATGTCGCGAGGCAACATCTCAATATTTAAATACTATCCGAATCCCAGGATTCCACCTGCAGCAAAAGCAGGCACGCAGCCGAAAATGCGAGAAAGAGAATGCTGAAAACGGATACATTTCCCAAAAAGTTCAAGGCTGATCCGTTCGTGATAATATAGCTCGCCAAAAAAGAAAAGGCAAAAACAAAAGCAGACAGAGATACTCCCTTCTTGGCAATATTTTTCCCTTTCGCAATAACAATCTTTTTCTTCGATATCATTATGTTTCGTAAAATAAAATATCGCGCCAGCGATACATTATTTTTGCGTTTTGAATTTTGCATTTCGAGTTTCGCGCTCCTCTGTCCCACCTGAAAGTGCCGGAATCAGAACATTAGCCCTTATCCGAACTTACCCAACGATGCTTAAGGAGGGGTCACACCGCCGGACTTCCAGACGGGACGGAAGACACGAAAATGGCTTATTTTGCTTTACATTCAATATATATAAATGAGACTCTTCTGGAATCCCCTATCCAGAAGTGACATTATAGCAGAACTGTGGAATTTGTCAATCCCACCCCAATTCCAATCACGTTTTTCTAATTCAATGGTCCTGCTCCGAAACGGCTTCGCCTTTCTTCTGTTAATTCAGCGGTTATCAACAGGATTGGAGCGGGACAAGTCCCAATATTATATTCATTACGCAGAAGTGTGATATTATATTCAAGTATGGAGGAAAAAAATAAAAAAGAAAAAATATTCTGGCATGCGTTCAATTGCGTCGACGGTTTCGGACCGCAGGCATTCAAAAAAATCACCGCCGGATTTGCGAACCTCGAAGAAGTTTGGCGGGACAACGGTGAAATACTTTTCAATTTGGGACTCACCCAGAAGCAACAAGGCAACTTTTTGGAATTCCGCAGAAAAAATGATCCCGAAAAACTTTTCGAAGAACTCGCAAAAGAAAACATCGAAATCCTGGCTATAAATGACGAGGCATACCCTACCCAGCTCCGGGAAATCGCGTCGGCGCCTCCCGTGCTTTATATACGCGGCGACCGGAACATCCTTTCCAACAAGTCGATTGCAATCGTTGGCTCGCGGAAATTCACCGAGTACGGCCGGCGAGTGACAGAAAATCTGACGCGCGATTTGGTGCACGCCGGCCTCACGATCGTGTCTGGCCTCGCACTCGGTATCGACGGCATCGCCCATCGGGCCGCGCTCGATGCCAATGGTTTCACTGCGGCAATCCTCGGGACCGGAATCGACGACCCGACGATATATCCCCGCGAACATTTCAACCTCGCAAAGCGTATAATTGAAAACGGAGGAGCTCTCATCACCGAACAACCGCCGAGAACACCTTCTCTCAAGCAAAATTTCCCCGCCCGCAACCGCATCATGGCCGGACTCGCGCTCGGAACCCTTGTGGTGGAAGCCGCTGAAAATTCCGGCTCCCTCATCACGGCGCATTTTGCCCTTGAGCAGAACCGTGAAGTCTTCGCTGTTCCCGGAGATATCTTTTCGCCCCAGTCGGCCGGCGCCAATCAGCTTGTGAAAGGTGGCGCAAAAGTCGTCATTTCCGCCGCGGATATTCTTGAAGAACTCAATGTTTCCCGTGTCCAGCCAGCGTTCGCCCTCAAAATCTTCGAACCGAAAACTGCCGAAGAGAAAATCATCTGGAAAAATCTCACAAACGAACCCGTCCACATTGACAAGATTTCGAAAGTGACTAAACTGGACACAGCGACCGTCGCCGCAATTCTCGCCACGCTCGAAATTGAAGGTGCTGTGAGAAATATCGGGGGGCAGAACTTTATAAAACTTTAAATTTAAGCCTAAAGCTTGAAGTCTAAAGTCTAAACCAAGCCTAAAATGAAAAAGTTTAGACTTTAAAAAATTAGACTTCATTTAGTCTTTAGACTTTAGCCTTAAGACTTCAAAAAATTTATGAAACTAGTCATCGTCGAGTCTCCAACCAAAGCCAAAACCATATCAAAGTTTTTAGGGCCGAAATACAAGGTTCTTTCTTCATATGGGCACATCCGCGACCTTCCCGAAAAAAAGATGGGCATCGATATCGAAAAAAATTTCGAGCCTCAATATATCGTCAACCCAAAATCAGAAGAAAAGGCGGAAATGATCAAGAAAGAATCCAAAAAAGCGGAAGCAATCATCCTCGCAAGCGATGAAGACCGTGAAGGAGAGGCGATCGCCTGGCATCTTTCTGAAATTCTCGGACTCAAACCGAATGAGAAAAATCGGATCGTTTTTCACGAAATCACCAAAACCGCGATCACCAAAGCGCTCGACAGCCCGCGGAGCATCAACTTTGATCTGGTGGACGCCCAGCAAGGGCGCCGCGTTTTGGACCGGCTGGTGGGTTTTGAGCTATCCCCCTTTCTCTGGAACAAAATCCGGCGCGGACTTTCGGCCGGCCGGGTTCAATCAATTGCGCTCCGCATCATCGCCGAACGGGAACGCGAGATCG
>DATGZC010000002.1:0-3318 GCA_035297345.1 Bathyarchaeia archaeon | reverse complement strand
AATTTTGGTCTTCCCTGGAAGTTCGTCCCAGGAATAGAATCCGATGCCTCCCGCTGAAAGGGACGGATTCAGTTCTGCCTCGAGCTCAGTTTGGCCGTTCAACTGGCAGCTTATCTTGTCGCCCCGGACTTGGACGCCGATTTCGTTGAAAGATCTCGAAAGATTGCTGAAATCTTCTTTTTTCTCTGCAATTTCCATGTCTTTTCCATCGACAATTTGCCGGATTGAGATCCCGCCCGTCCCAAAATTGCATCGGGCATAATTTTTTTCGTTGATATAGCGGACTATTTGTGAAACCGAATTGCCGTATATTATGCGCGCCTGGTTTCTCACTGCATAGTCTTCCCAGAGCGAAGACCCAAGGAGAATGGTCATATTCCCGCCAAGTTCCTCGCTTTCGAAAAGATTCAAAGCTCCCCAGACGTTGGCGTTTCCGAATTTGACCCGCCAACCGCCGTCGTTCCAGAAGCTATCGTCATAGGGAAGATCCTTTTCTTTGTTTTGGGAAAGGATATTCAACAGACCTCCAACGCTCACGCTGTCGTCCACGTTGATCCTTTTGATCATAAAAGTTTTGGGATTTGAGACGTTCAAAAGCGGCTCGTATTTTTCTTCCTGATAGAAAGTGAGCGGATACGTCCGGCTGATGTTTTCTGCCAGAAATTGCTGAGATTCCGGAAAATTGCTCCCGTTTTGGCCGAAATCGCTGAACGGATAGGCAAAAGCGAAAACATTTTGGCCGAGCTCCTGCTCGATTTTCGTTTTTGAATTTTCAAGATCAGCCAGAATTCTTTTTTTTGCCTCGTCCGCCGTTTCGTTGCGATTCTCTGCCGGAAGCCAAATCCGGTTGCTCATGAAATGCCCCTTGTTTCCCGCGGCATCGATCGGCATCCAGTCATGATCAAAATCTCCGTGCGACTGGATTTCCCATCTTTTGCTTTTTATCATATCTTCGAGTTCTGATTTCCCGAGATAAAAACGGTCTCCGCTCGACTGTGCCCCGAGTGATTTGCCTGATATGAGAAACATGACCGCGTTGAAGCCCAGCGCGCGGAATATCGGATCGGCCTGATAGTAGCTGTCCCTTCTGCCGTCATCGAAAGTGATAAGGATCGATTTGTCAGGCAACGACTTTTTTCCCTGCATATATTGGCTGAAATCGGCCATCGTGACTGTTTGATAGCCGGCCTGTTTGAGGGCGGACATCTGTTTCTGGAAGTTCTCTAGGCTTATATTCGTTCCATCCTCCTCCCAATTGCGATCGGTGATGATCCCGTGATAGAGAAGCACCGGTATTGATTTTGCGTTTTGATTGTTTCGAAGAACCGCGAAACTTTCGGCAGTCGTGGCGTTCTTGTATTCCATGAAACTCATTTCCATCTGGACGTCTCTCCACTGGACAAGCCGTTTTCCGCGAAGGATGTCCATCCCGCTCGTCATCGCCAAAACGAACATCACCACGACGATGCCAAAGAATATTTTTATCATTCTCAAATTGAACTCGGCCATACGCTTATCTTGTTCCCCAGCCCCGGTCGTTTATTTTCGCCAAGGCATAGAACATCAAAAACGAAAGCATGAAAAAATTGAAAATCGCCCAAGGAAAAAGATATTTCCAATATTTGTTCTCCGGCGCGACAAAGCGATAGTAGGCGACAAAAAGAGCCATCAGGAGCAAAAGTCCGGCCGCATGATAGAGAGGAAAGACGTGGTGAGCAAGCGGGAGATATACGATTGCCCGGACGGCCATGAATGGAGAGAGAAAGGAAACCGCAATCAGCGGAAAATAGTATGAAAAAGCGACAAATGGCTGTTCTTTCCAGATAAAACGACTGTTGTAGATTGCATTCACGAACCAGGACTTTTTCCACCGGATTTGCTGTTTGATCAGCTGTCGAAATTTTTCAGGCACGATTGTTTCAGCTTTCACTTTGTCTGAATAGATAGTTTTGTAGCCCGCTTTGATGACCCGGCTGGTGAGTGCCCGATCATCTCCCCAAGTCACTGGAAGTCCGAGAAAAGTTTCCGAAAGCCATTCTTCAAGATGCGGCAGGACGACGCTTTTTCGATAGGCGGAAGCGCACCCGCTGCAGCAAAAAACCGTGAGAAAAGAAGCTTCAGCGGCTTTCAGAATCCGGAACGACATGAAATAGTAGGCGGCCTGCATGCGAGTGAGAAAATTTTTGTCAGCGTTTTTCGGATCCGTATGCACGGAAACCGCACCGATTTTCGGATTTTGAAACGGCTCGACTATTTTTCGAAAAGTTGCCGGGTCAAGAAAACTGTCACTGTCGAGCTGAATGACAATTTCCCCTTTGGCCAGATGAAAGCCCTTGGCCATTGCGAATTTTTTCCCGCGATTGGTTTCCCAGTTGATGAAAAAAAGATTTTCGTGTTTTTCCCGGATCGAATTTATGGCGGCAGCCGTTCCGTCCGTGCTTCCGTCATTGATCGCAATGACTTCGATTTTTTCCCGAGGATACTCGACATTGAAGCAATTCTCAAGAGTTTCAGCGATCACTTTTTCTTCATTTTTGCAGGGCACGACGAAGGTGATGAATGGCTCGTATTTTCTTTTTGCCAGTTGCTCGATTCCGCCAGCACTTTTGTCCAAAACGCTTCCGCGGTACGAGTGCTCATAGAACATTGCGGCAAAGAGCCGCGAAAGCTGAAAAGTCGTCACAAAAATCGTATATAGGTACAGCCATGGATCGATTCGGAAAGTATTTGTCCCGTTCGCTTTCATCAATGTGAGAAAGAAAAGAAGCACGAATCCCAGAGCGATCAGCCCGAGCTGAAAGAGACTCTTCCTGAGCGAAAGTTGAGGCAACCACCCCCATGCATTGCTCTTCATATTTTCCACGCGTATTTCGTCCATAATGTTTGAATATTTATTTGCTCAAACATTATTACAAGCGAGCGTGCTTTTTCGGTCAAAAAACAAAAAAGCAGATCGCCTTCGAAAAAATAGCTCAATCTGCTTTATAAATCCTATATTTTAATTATTCCAAAACCGCCTTGATTCTTCGCACTCCCGCAGAACTCGCTTCTTCTTTTGCGATTCGAAACTTTCCCAATTCGCCGGTCGCATTTGCATGCGGTCCCCCGCAGATCTCGGTGGAAAAATCATATATGCTATAAATTTTCACTTTCTCGCCGTATTTGTCGCCAAAAACTCCGATCGCTCCCAGCTTTTCAGCCTCCTCGAGAGTCATTTCCGCACATTTCACCTCGACATTTTTTTCAATCGCCTCGTTCACCATCTTTTCGACTTCGGCGATTTCTTCCGGCGTCATTTTTTTGTCATGCGAGAAATCC
>DATGZC010000001.1:0-2637 GCA_035297345.1 Bathyarchaeia archaeon | reverse complement strand
CACCTTCTTGGGCAAATTTTCCAAAATTGGAAGGATGCAAGCAATCCGCATCTTTTTTCGGGTCGATGGCTTCGATGATTTTGTTTTTGTCGATGTGTTTCGGGAGAGGCAGCTGAACCATCACAGCCGAAATGTTTTTGTTCTTGTTGAGGTTGCCGACAATGCCGAGAATTTGTTTTTCGGACGTTTTCGCGGGCAAGGTGAAAATCTGCGAACCTATTCCCGCTTTTTCACAGAATATTTTTTTGCGATTGACATAAATTTTCGACGCCGCGTCATCCCCGACAAGAACCATGGCCAAAATAGGTTTCTTTTTCATTTGTGAAACCCGTCTTTTGATTTGGTTCAGAATTTTTTTTGAAAGCCTATTCCCGTCGAGGATTTTCATGGAATCCGGAGGGGTCGGACCGCAGTCTGCTGAGGTCGGCGGTCTGACCCATGCTACTAATGCAAATCTTTATAAAGTGGAAACTTTGCGCAGAGTTTTTTCACCTCACCTTTGATTTTTTTCAGCTCTTTGCTGGCCGCGATGAATTTTCTGAACCTCACGAGCGTCGGCTTGATTTTTTTCTTGTCGGCCGGGAATTCAAAGTTTTTTATTTCTTCCATCACCCGGGCGATCCAATCGCCGATTTTCTCCATTTCCTTTTCTTTCATGCCGCGGACGGTCACAAAAGGCGTCCCGAGCCGCACACCGCTGGGATAGAACGGCGAAGACGGATCTTTTGCGATGGTGTTCTTGTTGAGCGTGATACCGGCGGCGTCGAGCGCGTCTTGAACGAACACTCCCCGACCCTTGCCGCATTTCACAAGTATCATATGGTTGTCCGTGCCGTCGGTCATTATTTTTATTCCGTTTTTCATCAACGCTTTCGCAAGCGCCTTTGCATTTTTCACAACTTGATGACCATATTTTCTGAAGGAAGGCTTCATCGCTTCGCCGAGCGCGACTGCGATGGCCGCGGTTTGATGGTCATGCGGACCGCCCTGCAGGCGCGGGAAGACAGCCTGGTCGATTTTTTGGGCGAGTCCGGGATCCTTTTTGAGGCCTTTGCGCGTGACCATGATCATCCCGCCCCGCGGTCCGCGCAAAGTTTTGTGCGTGGTCGTGGTAATAATATGCGCGTATTTGGCCGGACTTTTGTGGGCGCCAGCAATCACGAGTCCGGCGATATGGGCGATGTCGGCGGCAAGATAGGCGCCGACTTTGTCTGCGATTTTCGCCATCTTCTCGAATGGAAATTCACGGACATAGGCGGTTGCTCCCACCCAGATCAACTTCGGCTTGTGCTTCAAGGCCAGCTTCTCAATCTCTTCGAGATCAAGGTAGCCGTCCTCTTTGACATGATATCCAATCGTGTTGAAAAACATGCTCGTCGCGCTGGCTTTCCAGCCGTGAGTGAGATGTCCGCCATCGGGCAGGTTTTGTCCCATTACTTTGTCACCAGGAGCGCACAGGGCCACATAGACGGCCATATTGGCCGGACTGCCTGAATATGGCTGAACATTGACGTGAGGCACGCCAAAGAGCTTTTTGGCCCGCTCCTGCGCGATCTCCTCGATAGTGTCGATATTCTCCTGACCGCCATAATAGCGCTTCCTCGGGAAGCCCTCGCTATACTTGTTTGTGAGAACCGAACCCAAGGCTTCAATCACAGCTCCCGAAGCCGCTATTTCAGATGGGATGAGCTCGAGCCCTTCTTCCTGTCTTTTTGTTTCGGCCATGATAGCCTTATAAATCGCGGGGTCTTGTCTTTTGAGATTTTTGTACATGCAGAATAACTTTTAAAATATTATTTTTGACTTTTTTCCACTACTTTGAGGTCAGGGCGAGCCCTTCTTAGCTCTTGAATGTAATCAGTGTCTTGCTCTTTTTTTTGAATATTTAATTCTTCCGTTGATGGCGCAGTTTCTTGCAAAAATTTCTTTATTCTCGCTATATCAGCTTCGGTCTTAATTTTCTTTTTATCGGAAAAATCGACTATTTTTCCAGGATTTTCCATATCCATATAATTTCATAAAAGATTGTATTTATGCTAAAATTCTATCAGAAACAGAAGACGCGCGCAACTGAATTCATTTGTATATTCGTAATAAATTCGTAATTCATAGAGATTCCCATGATTCGATTCGCAGCTATCACGCCCCATCCCACGGTTATCATTCCCTCAATCGGGAAAAGCAACTTGAATTTGTCGCGGAAAACGGCGCTCGCGATGAAGCAAATTGGAGAAAAGTTTCGAGCGGTGAAAGCGGATACGATCGTTCTGATCTCACCCCACGGTCCGGTCCAGTACGACAAATTCATGATCAACTATTCCCCGACACTCCGCGGGGACCTGGGGTCGTTCGGAGATCATCGAAGATTTGTTTTTGAAAACAACCGCGAGATTGTGGACGAGGCTGTCCGATTTTCGCGTGAGTTGAAATTGCCGGTCGGGGTGGTGCGCGAACTGGAACTTGATCGCGGGGCGCTTGTTCCGCTTCACTATCTTGTGAGCGAAAAAGAAACCGGCTACAACCCAAGTCTTGTGCATATGTCTCACTCGATGCTTCCACTCGAATACCATTTTCAATTCGGAAGGGTTTTGGGAAAAATTTTGCAGGAATCTTCGAAAATATATTCACTTATTGCGA